>NZ_JBEZKS010000007.1:0-176361 GCF_040651775.1 Streptomyces sp. NPDC048383 | reverse complement strand
ATCGACCCGATCTGCGCGCTGCAGGCCGCGATGGACGGCTACCAGGTCGCCACCCTGGACGACGTCGTCGAGACCGCCGACATCTTCATCACCACCACCGGCAACAAGGACATCATCATGGCCGCCGACATGGCCAGGATGAAGCACCAGGCCATCGTCGGGAACATCGGCCACTTCGACAACGAGATCGACATGGCCGGCCTCGCCAAGATCGACGGCATCGTCAAGGACGAGGTCAAACCCCAGGTCCACACCTGGACGTTCCCCGACGGCAAGGTCCTCATCGTCCTGTCCGAAGGCCGCCTCCTCAACCTCGGCAACGCGACCGGCCACCCCTCCTTCGTCATGTCGAACTCCTTCGCCGACCAGACCCTGGCCCAGATCGAACTCTTCACCAAGCCCTCCGAATACCCCACCGACGTCCACGTGCTGCCCAAACACCTGGACGAGAAGGTCGCCCGCCTGCACCTGGATGCCCTCGGCGTCCACCTCACCACCCTGCGCCCCGAACAGGCCGCCTACATCGGCGTCCCCGTCGACGGCCCGTACAAGCCCGACCACTACCGCTACTGACCGCCGTGGAGACCGTTGGCGACGTACGCGACGTACGCGAAGTGCGCGACCCCTGGCTCCCGGACCTGTTGCTGCGCACCGAACGGGATGCGCTGCTGCCGCTGTTGCGCCGCACGCCCGAAGCCTCGTACGGGCTGCGGACGGCCTGTCCCGGCTGGACGGCGCGGGACGTCCTCGCCCACTGCGCGGCGGCCCTCGTACGGATCGTGGAGGGCAGGCTGGAGGAGGGGGTCTTCCTGCCCGCCGCGAACGCCGCCGATGTGGCGGAGCGGGCGGACTGGCCCGTGCCCCGGATCATCGACGAGTTGGAACGCGGGCTCACGGAGGCCGGAGCGGCCATCGCCGCGGGCGACGGCACGCTGGACGCGGTGGCACTGGGGGAGTGGATCCACGCGGGCGACGTCCGCGAGGCGTTCGGGGCGCCCGGGGCGTACGGCGGAGGGAGCCTCGCGCTCGCCCTGCCCCTGCTCCGCACCACCAGCCGGAAGCGGGACACCCCGCGGCTGCTGGCCGACATCGACGGCCACGGGGCACCGCTGGACCTCGGCAGTACCGTGCCCGGCCGTCCTCCGGCCAGGTTCAAGGGCGATGCGGCGACGCTGATCCGGCTCTACTCCGGCCGTCCGCTGGTCGGGACGCGCTACGCGTTGGAGGGTGCGGTGGAGGCGGAACTGCTCATCTACCGGTGACCCGTGACCCGTGACCGACGACGCGCACCGGCCGAGCCGGGCCCCGCTCCGCCCTCGGGCACGAGCGGGGTCCGGCCCGGCCGGTTTCCGGAGTCGGTCCATACGATCAGCAGTCGATCAAATCAGCAGTCGATCCGCACGACCTGGAAGGCCTCCGCCATCCGGCCCGAGGGCAGTCCGGCCGCCCGTGCGTGGTCGCCGAGCCAGCTGCGCAGCAGGCCGGACAGGTCGTCGAAGTGGGCGGTTTGCGAGGTGTGGATGCGCAGGGCCTCCACCTTGCGGTCGAAGACGGGCGTGACGTCGACGTACCGGTTCGGCGTGGGGCCCGTCATCAGCCACAGCTCGGGCACGATCCACGGTTCCAGGCCCTCCTCCTTGAGGAGGGACGGGTGCGCGAACGGGTTGCGGGCCTCGGGGTAGATGGCCCGCAGCGCGGCGTCACCGACCGCCCGGTGGTCGGGGTGCAGGTCGGCGATGCGGCCCCAGTTGATCTCCGGGCTCGGTATCACGGCGCGTTGGGGGCGGACCTGTCGGATCACCCGGCACAGGTCGCGGCGCAGCTCCAGGTTCGATTCGACGTAGCTGTCGGGGTAGCCGAGGAAGCGCACGTCGTCGACGCCGCTGCGCTTGGCCGAGTGGACCTGCTCGGCGCGCCGGAGGTCGCCCATGGCCTGGCGCGGCAGCTGCTCGTCGTATCCGCCGGCGCCGCCGTCGGTGACGATGCAGTACGTCACCCGGGTGGCGCCCTGTGCGATCCACCGCATGACCGTCCCGCTGACGCAGAACTCGATGTCGTCCGGGTGCGCGGCCACGACCAGCAGGGATTCCGGCGCGCTGAGGTCTGTGCGATCGGTCGCGAAGTGTTCCATGCGATCAGCGTGTTGGGCGGGGACGTGGGCCGCAAGGCGGGTCCTCTGGCGTACTCGCGACATGACATCTCTACGCCATCGCGCAGCCCGGACGCCCCGTCGGGCCCTCGGCGGGCCGGCGTGGGCGGGCCCGGCCCGCCTGGCGTTTCCACGCATGGCGTGAACGCGCAACCCAAAATCAGACCGCTTGGTTCGTTTCTCTGTCACGCTTTGTCCGGGCACCCCGCTCTCCCTGGGTCCTCCCGCGGCGTGCGGAGCGGGGCGGGCCGCCCCCCCTTCCGTTCCGAGTCTCGCTGCGTACTTCGCACCACAGCGTCAAGGAGGTCCCATGAGCACCCCCGTATGGATCACCGCGACCCCGCCGGCCACCCACGGCGAACTTCACGTCGGCCATCTCGCAGGACCGTACGTCGCTGCGGATGTGCTGTCCCGGTACCTGCGGGCCGAGGGCGAACCCGTCCTGTTCACCACCGGTACCGCCGACCACACCAGTTCCGTCCACGTCCGCGCGCTCCGCGCCGGCCGCAAGCCGGAGGAGGTCGCCGAGGGCTACCGGGAGGCGATCACGGCCGACTGGCTGCGCTCGGGCGTCGAGTTCGACCACATCGTGCGCCCCCGCCAGGACAAGGGCTACGGGCGCTGGCTGGCGGACCTGTTCCGGCGGCTCCACGCGGAGGGCGTCATCGCCGCCCGCACCCGCCTGACGCCGTACTGCGAACCGTGCGGGCGCTGGCTCCACGGAGCGCACGTGACCGGGTCCTGCCCGCACTGCTCGGAGCCCAGCGACGGCGGCATGTGCCACGAGTGCGCCCGCCCCAACGACGGCGGCGACCTGTTGGAGCCGCAGTGCGTCCAATGCGGGTCCCCGGCCACCCCCCGACGTTGCCGCCGCCTGTACATCCCGCTGGAACCGCACCGCGAGGCCCTCGCCGACTACTGGGCCGCCACCGGCCTGCCACCGCGGCTGGCCGCGCTGTGCGAGTCGCTCGCCGAGGACGGCCTGCCCGACGTCGCCGTGTCCCACCCCGCCGGGTGGGGACTGCCGGTGCCGGTCGACGGTTTCCCCGAGCAGCGCATCGACGGCTGCTTCGAGGCCGCCGCGATGCACCTCTTCGGTCACGGCGACCGTCCCATGCCCGAGCGGGCCATCCACTTCTGCGGCTTCGGCCACGCCTTCTGCCACGCGGTCCTGCTGCCCGTCCTGCTGTTCGCCCAAGGGGTCGAGCTGCCGCAGCGCTTCTGCGTGAACGAGGCGTACGTCATCGACGACCAGGCGCTGTCCTGGGGGTCGGGGGAGAAGGCCTGGGCGCTGGACCTGATCACCGAGTACGGCTCGGACACCTTGCGCCGGCACGTCCTGCAGGCCCGTCCCGTGGCCGCCCGCACCGCCTTCCACACTGACCGACTGGCGTCCGCCCGGCGGGAGTTGGACGAGAGCTGGAACAGCTGGTTGGCGCGCCTGTTCGTCGCCGTAAGGGAGGAGTGCGCCGGCCTGGTTCCGCCGGCGCTGCCCGGCGGCGCCGGTTGGGAGGTGCTGGAACGCCGGCTGCTGCGCGGGGTGGAGGACCTGCGCGAGGCGTACTCGCCCGAGGCGTTCGACCCCCGCAGGGCGATGGCCCTGCTCGACGAGATGGTCCGGTCGGTCTCCGACTTCGGTCACGTCAACGCGCACGAGGCCCACCGCCCCACCGCGGGACGCCGGCACCTGCCCGTACTCGCGGCCCAACTGGCCGTGGCCCGCGCCCTCGGCGCCTGGGCGCGGCCGGTGATGCCCGAGGGAGCGGACCGGCTGGCCGCCGCGCTCGGCGTGGAGGCGGGCGGCCCGGTGTCCGCCGCCGTCCTCGTCCCACCCGCGGCGGGCACCAGGCTGGCCCCTCCCTCGGGGCCGGTGTTCGGCTTCTGACCGGGCCGGGGAACCCCGGCCGCGAACGGCACGACGGCAGTACGGCACGACGGCAGTACGGCACGACGGCAGTACGGCACGACGGCGCACGGCACGACGGCGCACGGCACGACGGCGCACGGCGATACGGACGCCACGACACGACAGCACCACGGCAATTCGGCACCACCGCACGACGACAGAAGTCCCTTCTTCGCCGCGTGAACCCGCGCCGGTCACACAGTGGTACGGGGCGCACGAGGCCCCTGCCCGTAGGAGCTCCACGTGTCCCTGCGCGTCGCCATGCTCAGCGTCCACACCTCGCCGCTGCACCAGCCCGGCACCGGGGACGCGGGCGGCATGAACGTCTACATGGTCCAGCTCTCCCGCGCCCTCGCCGAACTCGGCGTCGAGGTAGACCTGTTCACCCGCTGTCGGGGCGAGGCCATGCCCCGCTGGGCCGACCTCGGGCCCGGCGTACGGCTGCGTCACCTGGAGGCCGGTCCGCGGGCCGCGCTGCCCAAGGAGGACATGCCCGCTCTGGTGGTGCCGTTCTCGCTGGCGCTCCTCAAGGAGGAACGGCGCTACGACCTGGTCCACTCCCACTACTGGCTCTCCGGCCAGGCCGGCCGGATCGCCGCCGTCGGCTGGCGGGTGCCGCTGGTGCACACCGCCCACACCCTGGCCCGCGTGAAGAACGCCGCGCTCGCGGACGGCGACACCCCCGAGCCCGCGTCGCGGATCCGCGGCGAACGCCAAGTGATCGGTTCCGCCGACCGCCTCATCGCCAACAGCGCCGACGAGGCGAAGGCGTTGCGGGAACTGTACGGAGCGGAGTCGGCCCGGACGGAGATCGTCCGGCCCGGCGTCGACCTGCGCACGTTCGTCCCCGGCCGGGGGCGGGCGGCGGCGCGGGCCGCGCTCGGCCTGCCGGCCGACGCGTTCGTGCCCCTGTACGCGGGCCGCATCCAACCCCTCAAGGGGCCGGACGTGATGGTGCGCGCCGTCGCCGAACTGCTGCGGCAGGCGCCCGAACTGCGCCGGCGGACCATCGTCCCCGTGGTGGGCGGCAATTCGGGTGCCGGCCCGCGCGGCGACGCCTGGGAACTGGCGCGGGAGTTGGGGGTGGCCGACGTACTGCGCCATCACCCGCCGGTGCCGCCGGCGGAGCTGGCGCAGTGGTACCGGGCGGCGGACGTCCTCCTGGTCCCCTCGCGCAGCGAGTCCTTCGGCCTGGTCGCCCTGGAGGCGCAAGCGTGCGGAACTCCCGTACTGGCCTCGGCCGTCGGCGGACTGCCGACCGCCGTGCGGGACGGGCTGACGGGCATGCTGGTCCACGGCAACGACCCGGTCGAGTACGCCCGGTGGCTGCGCTGGTTCGCCGAACACCCGCAGGCACGCGTCGTCATGGGAAGAGCGGCGACCAGACACGCCCGAACCATGAGCTGGCAGACCGCGGCCGCCCGGACCCTGGACGTCTACCAGGACGTACTGCGCGCCGAACGGTCGGGACCGGCGATGAATGAGGCAGGAGCGACGGCACGCTCCTGCCTCGCCGACGCCTCTCTCCTGGAGGGTCGAGAAGGCCGGAATTCCACACTAGCAGCTCTTTTGAGTTGACCAGGAGTGCGCAAGTGTAACGTCTCCGTGAACCTCTCCCGGAATTAGGGGAATGGGGCGGGGCGTCACTTGCGCATGCCCTTTACGGATTCCCGTGCGAGGACTCCAGATCCGCCTCAGGTGCGCTACAGAAAACTGGTCCGACCGGGGTCGACATACGACAATGGAGAGGTCTTCGAAGGAATTCCGACGGCACGGAACCGCGAGGACGCAATGGACCTTTCGCATTCCTGGAGGAATCATGTCGGCAGCGCACACCACGGCCCCGCTCGCGAACGCCCGCCACGCCACCCCCGCCCGTCGGGCCTGTACCGCCGCCGCCCGGCCGGCGGCCCGTTCGAATGGCAACGGCTGGGACTGACCCCCCGGACGGGTCCCGGGACGCGTCCGGGACGGGCCCCGCAATCGCCCCCGGTGGCCGCGGGGCTTTTCGTCGGGGCCCGACCGGAGTGTTGCGGCGGTATTTCAGGCGGTGTTCCCGGAAGCGGCCCGTGCGGTCGATGGGTGGTGAATCAATCCAGCCATCCGAGCCGCTGTGCCCGCACTCCGGCCTCGAAACGGCTCGACGCCCCCATTTCCTGCATCAACTCGGACAGCATGCGGCTCACCGTCCGCAGGGAAACCCCCAGGTTCCGGGCGACCTTCTCGTCCTTCATTCCCGAGGCGAGCATCTTGAGCGCCGCCCGCTGCTGCTCGGACAGCCCGTCGCCGCCGAGCTCCGGCGCGACGTCGTCCCCGTACGGCGTGGCCGCGTGCCAACAGTGCTCGTACAGCGCCAGGTAGGAGCGGACCAGCGCCGGCCCGCGGGCGAGGATCGCGCCGGCCGACCGGTCGTCGGGATGCACGGGCAGTACGGCGAACTGCTGGTCGGCGATGATCATGTTCATCGGCGCCGCGGGCGAGAGCCGGATCTCGACACCCGCCTCGACTCTGCGGCGCAGCATCTCCACCGCCTCCGGCGAGGTGGTGATCCGCTGGTGGTAGAGGGCGCGGATGCGCACCCCGTTGTCGATCTGCCGGCGGTCGCGGCTGAGCACCCGGTCCGCGACCTCCCGGACCAGGGCCGTCACGTGCATCGACGCCAGGTCGTGCCGGATGACGTCCGTGATGTCCTCCAGCACCTGCTGGATCCGCCCGTAGTCGTCGATGATCTCGACCTCGACCTCGGAACCGCTCAGCGATCCCGGGCGCAGGAACTTTCCGACCAGCGTCTCCAGGGCGCTGTACGTGCGGTCGGACTCGTCCAGGTGTTCGCGCAACCGCTCGCGTTCGCGTTGCAGCATCCGCAACAGGGCGATCTCCGGGTCGATCACGGCGACCGCGTCCGGACCCGGCTGCCAGGCTCCCGACTGGAGGTCGGCGCGAGTGGCGTGGGTGGTGCCCGTCGGCACGATGAGGCCGAGCGTGATCAGCTCCGTGCGCCATCGTTCCCGTTCCTCGGGGGTCAGCCCGAGCTCCGCGAAGACCTCGTTGAGGTTGGACACCCCGCGCAGGCGCAGCTGCTGATAGAGGGCCAGCACCCTGTCGGCCGACTGGACGCCGTCCCTGCCATCGCCCGTTGCCATAGCGAAGCGACCCCCTCATCTTACGAATCGACAGTCACACTTTGGCACATGCCCGCGAGGGAGCCCCCGCTCCGCGGAAGGGGATGTGACCGGCGTCACATGGTCTGCTCGGGGTGCGCGACGCCGCCCCGGACCTGCCGGGACGGAGTGGTCCGGGGCGGCCCGATGGGGTGCGTGGGGGCGCAACTCCCGTGCGGGGAGGGGGAGAAGGGGAGGAAGTGGATCCTCGCCGGTGTCAGTCCTGTGACGCGCCGAGGCAGTCGGGGCACAGCCCCTTGAAGATGACCTCCGCGTCGTCCATCCGCCACGTGCGCAGTTCGCCGCCCGTGGGCTTGGGGACCTCGACGCGGACGTTCTCCACGCGCCCGCACCGCAGGCAGAGCGCGTGCTGGTGCGGCGGGCCGGAGACCTCGAAGACGGCCGGCAGCCCCGGGCGGTCGAACTTCGTCGCCAGCCCGGTCTCCAGGAAGTGCCGCAGCATCTCGTAGACGGCCTGGCTGGTCAGGGTGCCCAGCCGTTCGCGGGCGGTGGCCGTGATGGACTCGACGTCCAAGTGCCCGCCCGCGGCCAGCACCTGGAGCACTTCGAGGCGCGGGCCGGTGACGCGCAGCCCCACGTCGCGCAGGCGCTGGATCACCGCCTCGCGACCGGTCGACTCCTCCACGACAGCCATCGCCGCGCCACCCTCCGTCATCTGGTCCACCCAAACCTTTGGGGGCATCGTACCTCTTGCCCGCCCTGGGGGAGGGGGTGAGCGGGGGCGGTCAGGCGCGGGCCCGGCAGACCAGGAGGACGCTGTCGGTCCGCTCGTCGATGCGGTGGTGCCCGCGGTGCTCCACCCGGAGCCCCGCCGCGCGCAGGTCCGCTTCGAGACGCCGCGGGTCCACGATCCACTTCCGGGTGGTCCGGACGACCCGCTCGGTGCTCAACTTGCCGGTGCGCACGCAGTGGTAGGCGATGCCTTCGCTCATGTCGCCCAGGTCGAAGACCTGACGGGCCACGGCCCACTCCTCGACGCCGTCGAAGCGCGGGACGGGGAACGCCCAGGTCCGCACCGGCTCCTCGGCCAGCCCCCGCGGGCGGTGCGCGGTGAAGTCCAGGGCGAGCACCCCGCCGGGTTCCAGGTGCGCCGCGATCTCGCGCAGCAGCCCGGGCCGGGCGTGCGGCGGCACCGCGGCGATCATCGCGCCGGCCAGGAGGGCCAGCCGGTACGTGCGCCGCAGTCGCAGCTCAGCCAGCTCGGCGCGGGTCGTGACCAGACGGCGCGCCACCTGGGGCCCGATCCGCCGGCCCCAGGCCCGCAGCCGCTCCAGGCCGTCGGCGTCCCGGTCGATCGCCTCGACGGAGAAGCCCTGACGGGCGAACGGGACGGCCAGCCGGCCGGAGCCGCAGCCCAGGTCCAGGACCGGGCCGCCGCAGCGCCGGGCGAGGCTCAGGTAGCGGACGATGTCCGCGCTGTGCGGGCCCAGCAGCGCGTCGTGCAGCCAGACGGCGTCCTCGGTGGCGGGGGAGACCGATTCCAGGCCGGGCAGGAAGTCCGCGGGGGCCGGTACGGCGCCGCCGGCCGGGTACGGGGCGGCCGGGTGAGCGGCCGGCGGGGCCGGGGCGGGCGCCAGGGCTCCCGCGCCCGCTGCGGGCGCGGTCGGCGCGACCGGCATGACGGGCAGGAAAGTGCCGCTCGGTGTGTGCATCGCTCCTCCAGGGGCTCGCTCGGTCCGACCGTCCGAGGGCGGTGGTCCCGGGCCGCCGGGAACGCTCCGCCGCTGGTGAAATCCTGTCCTGCGACGCAGGGTCGGGGCCAGAGCGGCGGGCTGCGTGAACACGCGATGGCGTGGATCTGCCACGCAGGCCGGGAGCGGGGAGAGGCGCTGGTTCAGGCCAATCGGCGGAGCGGGCGGCCGAGCCGGAGCGGGGTGAGCGCGGTGAAGCCGTGGTGGGTGAAGAACGGCAGGGCCGGGGCCTCCTCGACCGGGAGTCCGATCCGCTGGGACAACGCCCCGTGCGCCCGCATCCGCTCGGTGGCCGCAGCCAGCAGGGCCGTACCGACTCCTTCGCGGCGCCGGGTCGGAGTCGTGCACAGGGCGTAGACCTCGCCCTCGGAGGCGACGGGCACACCGCCCGAGACGGCTCCCAGGACGGCGCCGTCCGGACCGGCCGCGACCAGCCAACCGAGCCAGCCGGGCGCCCCGCCCGGAATTCCAATTTCCGCTCTTATGCGGGGCAGGGCGCAATGGTCCGACACCAGCCGACCCACCCGGATTTCACCGAGGGCGCTGCCGTAGTCCTCGCGAATCGCCTCGGCGAGGAGCCGGGATATCGCCGTCGCGTCACCGGGCGCTGCCGTCCGCACATCAGCCAGCAGCATTCGCTCCGCCCCTCTCGCCGCACGGGTCCTGAGCCCGCACGCGCCCAGAATAGCGGGCAATTCGAGTGGTCGGGGGCAAGGGGAAATCTACGAATTGGCTTAGTAAATAGCCGGGTTGGGGAGAACGCGGGTGGAAGCGGCGGACGGGGCCGCTTTCACGAGGTCCAACAACAGGCGACGACCGTGGGAACGATGACCGACATCGCGGCCGTCACCGCGAGCAGCCCGCGCAGGACCGCGTGCCCCGCCCGGTGCGGCGTCAGGATGCGGCGCATCCGCACCGCCGCCGACGGGCCGCCCGCCGCGAACGCCCGGCGGGGCGCGTGCCCGGCCGCCAACGCGTAGAGCGCCCTGGCCAGCGCGTCGCGCGAACAGCCGCGCAGCGCGCGGTCGTCGGCGGTCATCTCCAGCAGCAACGGCACCGCCTGCCCGCCGATCCGGGCCAGGGGCAGCCGGCGGAAGACGGTCGAGTACGCCCCCGCCGCCGCGAGCAACAGGTGGTGCCGGCCCGCGATGTGGGCCCGTTCGTGGGCGAGCGCGGCGGCCAACTCCCGGTCCGTCAGGACGTCCACCGCCCCCGAGGAGATCACGACCCGGCGCGAGCGCCCCGGCAGGCAGTACACCGCCGGGCGCGCGTCGTCCAGTACGGTCACCCCCAGCTCGGCGTCGTACCGGCCGACCAAACGCAGCAGTTCGGCGTGCCTGCCGCGGGCCCGGCGGGCCCGCACGAGTTCCCGTACGAAACCGGTGCCGGGCAGTGCCAGGACCGCGAGCGCCGCGGCGGCGGCGAGGAACTCGCGCGCCGTCCCGTCCGCCAGCCGTTGGGCGGAGGGCGGGCTCAGGGTCAGGGCGGAGTCGATGAGCCGGTGGCTGGTCTCCGCCGGCAACAGGAGTTGGGCGGGCAGCATCGCCGTGGCGAGCGCGAAGACGGAACCGGACATGATCCACACGGCCAGGCCCAGCCGTGGCACCTGCTGGGCCCAACGGGCGCGCAGCAGCATCCAGGGGATCAGCAGGCCCGTGATCAGGGCGAGTCCGAGGGGCGGGAGGACGTGGTGGTTCACCGGGTGCCTCCGGTCGGGCCGGCGGGGCGGTCGGGGTGGGCGGCGCGCAGGGCCTCGTCCAGGGCCGCCACGTCCTCGTGGGACATCCGCTCCACGAACCGCAGCAGGGTGGCCCTGCGGTCCTGACTGTCGCCGAGGGCGTCCTGCATGAGCGCGGCCGTGTACTCCTCCCGGCTGCGCACGGCCTCGTACATCCAGGCCCGGCCGGACTTCTCACGGCTCAACCAACCCTTGCGGTACAGGATGTCGGCCACGGTCATCACGGTGGTGTAGGCGACCTTGCGGCCCCGGTTTATGTCGTCGACGATCTCGCGGACCGAGGCGGGACGTTCCCACTGCCACACCCGGTCCATGATCTCGGCCTCCAGCTCTCCCAGCCGGCGTACGCGCATCCCTCTCGGCCCCTCCCGCTCGCGAGCGGCTCATGCTACGGCCCGCCCCCGCACCGGCCCGTACGCCGGCCGCCGGCCGGTACCGGGGGAGGGGACGGACCCCACCGCGCGCACGCCGAGCAGCCTGGTCGGCGGATGTCGCCGACCGGGCTGCTCGGTCATCAGGTGGAGCGCGGGCCCGGAGGGGCCTACGCGCGGACGAGACGGGCGATGGCCTCCGTGGCCTCGCTCACCTTCACCCGCGCGCTGTCCCCGCCCCGGGCGGCGGCCTCGACGACACACTTGCCGAGGTGCTCGTCCAGCAGGGTCACGGCGCAGGCCCGCAGCGCCGCGTTGACCGCGGACACCTGGGTCAGTACGTCGATGCAGTAGGCGTCCTCGTCGACCATCCGCTGTACGCCGCGGATCTGGCCCTCGATCCGCCGCAGACGTCTGATGACGTCTTCCTTCTGTTCTCCGTAACCGGCCACGGGCGCTCCTCAGTTGGCAGCGGCCCGGAAGCCGCGCAGACGCAGGCTGTTGCCGACGACGAAGACCGAGGAGAAGGCCATGGCCGCCCCGGCGATCATCGGGTTGAGCAGTCCCGCCGCGGCGAGCGGCAGCGCGCCCACGTTGTACGCGAACGCCCAGAACAGGTTCGAGCGGATGGTGCCGAGGGTCTTGCGGGCGAGCCGGATGGCGTCGGCCGCCGCCCGCAGGTCGCCCCGCACCAGAGTCAGGTCACCGGCCTCGATCGCGGCGTCGGTACCGGTGCCCATGGCCAGACCCAGATCGGCCTGGGCGAGCGCGGCCGCGTCGTTGACGCCGTCGCCCACCATGGCGACGCTGCGCCCCTCGGCCTGCAGCCGCTTGACGACGTCGACCTTGTCCTGCGGCATGACCTCGGCGATCACCTCGTCGATGCCGACCTCGGCCGCGACGGACTCCGCGACGGCCTTGTTGTCGCCGGTCAGCAGGATCGGGGTGAGACCGAGGGCGCGCAGCCGCCGGATCGCCTCCGCGCTGGTGTCCTTGACGGCGTCGGCGACCTCCAGCACGGCACGCGCCTCGCCGTCCCAGGCCACGGCGATCGCGGTACGGCCGGCGGCCTCCGCCTCGGCCTTGGCCCGCTCCAGGTGCGCGGGCAGCGCCATCGCCCACTCGGCGAGCAGCTTCTCGCGGCCGACGAGGACCGCGTGCCCGTCGACGACGCCCTGCACGCCGAGCCCGGGGACGTTGGCGAAGTCCTCGGGGGTGGGCAGCGTACCGACCCGGGCGCTCGCACCGGCCGCGACGGCCTGGGCGATCGGGTGCTCGGAGGCGTGCTCCAACGCACCCGCCAGGCGCAGGACGTCGCTCTCGGCGACGCCCTCGGCGGTGTGCACCTTGAGCAGGGTCATCCGGCCGGTGGTGACGGTGCCGGTCTTGTCCAGGACGATGGTGTCGACCTTGCGGGTGGTCTCCAGCACCTCGGGGCCCTTGATCAGGATGCCGAGCTGCGCGCCGCGGCCGGTGCCGACCATGAGGGCGGTCGGGGTGGCCAGGCCCAGGGCGCAGGGGCAGGCGATGATCAGTACGGCGACCGCGGCGGTGAAGGCCGCCGCGAGGCCCGCGCCGGTGCCCAGCCAGAAGCCGAGGGTGGCGAGCGCGAGAGCGATGACGATCGGTACGAAGACGGCGGAGATCTTGTCGGCGAGGCGCTGTGCCGCGGCCTTGCCGTTCTGTGCGTCCTCCACGAGCCGCGCCATGCGGGCCAGTTGGGTGTCGGAGCCGATCCGGGTGGCCTCCACGACCAGTCGGCCGCCCGCGTTGAGGGTGGCTCCGGTGACGGAGTCCCCCACGGACACCTCGACCGGAACGGACTCGCCGGTGAGCATGGAGGCGTCCACGGCGGAGGAACCCTCGACGACGGTGCCGTCGGTGGCGATCTTCTCGCCGGGCCGGACCAGGAAGCGGTCCCCGACCTGGAGGTCGGAGGTGGGCACGGTGACCTCGCGGCCCCCGCGCAAGACGGTGACCTCCTTGGCGCCCAGTTCCAGCAGCGCCTTCAGGGCGGCGCCGGCCTTGCGCTTGGAGCGGGCCTCGAAGTAGCGGCCGGCCAGGATGAAGGCGGTGACTCCGGCCGCTGCCTCCAGGTAGATGTTCCCGGCGCCGTCGGTGCGGGCGATGGTGAACTCGAAGGCGTGGGTCATGCCGGGCGTGCCGGCCGTGCCGAAGAACAGGGCCCACAGCGACCACAGGAACGCGGCCGTGGTGCCCACCGAGATCAGCGTGTCCATGGTGGCCGCGCCGTGCTTGGCGTTGGTCCACGCGGCCCGGTGGAAGGGCCAGGCGGCGTACGTGACGACGGGCGCGGCCAGCGTCAGGGACAGCCACTGCCAGTAGTCGATCTGGAGCGCCGGGACCATGGCCATCGCGATGACGGGCACGGCCAGGACGACGGAGGTGATCAACCGCTGCCGCAGCGGGCGCAGTTCCTCGGAGCCGTCGTCGTCCTCGCCGGAACCGGCGGGGGAATCGGAGCCGGCGTCCGCGCGGGGCGGGGTCGGCTCCTGCGCGGTGTAGCCGGTGGCCTCGACGGTGGCGATCAGGTCCGCGACGGAGATGTCGGCGTCGAAGGTGACCTTGGCCTTCTCGGTGGAGTAGTTGACGGTCGCCTCGACGCCGTCCATGCGGTTGAGCTTCTTCTCGATGCGGGCCGCGCACGAGGCGCAGGTCATGCCGCCGATGGCGAGCTCGACCTGGGCGGCGCCGGGAGTGATGGTGGTCATGAGGGCTGCTCCTCGTTCGAGCGCGGGGTGGGGGCCGGGGCCCGGTGGACGGACCGGATCCCGGCGGCCAAGTGGTTCGGGGTGGGGCCGGAGCGTCAGGCGCGCCCGGTCAGCTCGTAGCCGGCGTCGTCGATCGCGGCGGCGACGGCGGTGTCGTCCGGGTCGCCCGCCGTCGTGACCGTGACCAGGCCCCCGTCGATGTCCACGTCCACGGACAGGACCCCGTCGAGCGCGCCGACCGACGTGGTGATGGCGGTCCTGCAGTGTCCGCAGGTCATGCCGGACACGCGGTAGACGGTCGCGGTGCGGTCGGCGAGGGCCGTGGCGGTGGTGGTCGCTCCGGCGTTCGTGCCGCAGCTGCCGTCGGGGGAGCAGCAGGAAGACATGGATTTCTCCTTGATCGGTTCAAGTACCGGCCCGGATACCCTGTGGGGGTATCCGGTCTGCCTCCAGGTATACCCCCCGGTGGTATTTCTCCGCAAGGGATTCCGCAGCTTGACTTGGTACCCCCCAGGGGTATGGTGAACTCATGAAACCGCTGGACGCGGCCTTACGTCGTACGGGAGAGCAGCCATGAACACCGGAGTGAAGACCGCCGCCTTTGCCGCCGCGCTCGCCGCGGCCTTCGGCGCCGCGTACGGGATCGGGGCGGGCGTGGGCCCCGTGGGTTCACCCGTCAAGGTGGAGCACGCGAACCACGCGCGGACCTCCGCGCCGACCCCCTCGCCGACCGGTGCGGACGCCGGTCACGGGGGCCATGAGGAAGCCGCGGCCCAGGCCCCGGCGGCCGGTGGCCTCCAGGTGTCCGAGGGCGGCTACGCGCTGAGCCTGGACACCCCGCGCATCGAGGGGGGCCGCGGCGAGCTCCGGTTCTCGGTGAAGGACGCCGAGGGCCGCAAGGTCACCTCGTACAAGACCGAACACGGCAAGGAACTGCACTTCATCGTCGCCTCGCGCGACCTCACCGTGTACCGCCACCTGCACCCGGCGCGCGCCGCGGACGGCACCTGGTCGACACCGGTCGACCTGCCGGCGGCCGGCGGCTACAAGGCCTTCGCCGACTTCACCCCCGCCGGCGACGGCGCGAAGGGCGTCACCCTCGGCGCCGACCTGGCGGTGCCCGGCGCGTACGCCCCGAACCCGCTGCCGACGGCGGCGAACACCGCCGACGTGGACGGCTACCAGGTCACCCTGGCCGGCACCCTCGACCCGGGCAAGGCGGGCGAGCTCAAGCTGACGGTCACCAAGGACGGCAAGCCCGTCACGAACCTGGAGCCGTACCTCGGGGCGTACGGTCACCTCGTCGCCCTGCGCGACGGGGACCTCGCCTACCTGCACGTCCACCCCAACGAGGGCGGCCCCGGCCCCGAGGTCTCCTTCACGGCGACGGCCCCGAGCGCGGGCGCCTACCGGCTCTTCCTGGACTTCCAGCACGAGGGCACGGTCCGCACCGCCGCCTTCACGGTCGACGCGGGTACGGGATCGGCCGCCGCCGGCCCGGCCACCACGCCCGCTCCGGCCCCCGCTCCCGCGTCGGGCGCCCCGGAATCCGGCGAGCCGCACGCCCACTGACCCACCCCCGCCGCGCCGGCACGGGCCGGAGTCGGCCGGCGCGGCGCGGCATCGACGCTGGGAAGGGACCGCCGTGCACGGTTACACCGCACACAAGGACGACGTCCTCAAGCGGCTGCGCCGCATCGAGGGCCAGGTGCGCGGCCTGCAGCGCATGGTCGAGGAGGACACGTACTGCGTCGACGTGCTCACCCAGGTCGGCGCCGCCACCAAGGCCCTCCAGGCCTTCGGCCTGACCATGCTGGAGGACCACCTCCACTCCTGCGTCGCCACCGCCGTCGCCGAGGGCGGCGAGGAGGCCCGCGCCAAGGTCGAGGAAGCCTCCCGCGCCATAGCCCGCCTGACCCGCTCCTGACGGCGCAGCGCCGGGGATCCCGCCGGCCCCCGGCGCCGTACCCCCCGTACGTCCTGCCGCGGGCGGTCCGGTGGCCCCGGCGCGCGGAGTGCGTCCGTCGCGCGGGCCGTGTGGCCGGGTGGGCGCGTCCGCGGCCGGGGACGGATCCGGCCGCGGCGCGGTCAGCCCCTCGTGTGCTGGTTGAGGGTGGCCGCCAGCAGGTGGGAGTCGAGCAGGGAGACGTCCGCCGTCCTGTCCGCCCGTGCGTAGCCGGCCAGCATCCGCTTGGTCAGGACGAGGGCTTCGGGCGAGCGTCGCACGAGGGGCCTGATCCAGGAATCGATCACCTTGTCCAACCGGTCGAGCGGGGCGCTGCGGTGGAGCAGGCCGATCCGGTGGGCCGTGTCGGCGTCGAAGACGTCGCAGGTGAGCATGAGTTCGCGGATCCTGGACGTGCCGGCCTCGGAGACCAGGCGTCCCATCGCCCCGCCCCACGCCGGTGGCAGTCCGACGCCGACCTCGGGCATGCGGAAGCGACTGGTGTCCGCCGCGGCGCGCAGATCGCAGAACGCGGCGAGTGCGAGACCCGCGCCCATGACCCGTCCGTGCAACCGGGCGATGGTGACCGCGTGGGTGTTCTCCAACGCCTGGCACAGGCGGTGCGCCTTGTCGACGACGCGCCGCAGGCCCACTCCCGACGGATCGGCGGCCAACGCCTCCTGGTATTCGGTGCGGTCGGCACCCAGGCAGAAGTCCGCACCCAGCGACGACAGCGTCAGGACCCGGACGTCGGGTCTCTCGTGGAGCTCGTCGAGCAGGGTGATGAGGTCGTCGACGACCGCGGTGTCCAACGTGTCGTCCTGCCCCCAGGGGTTGAGGCGGACATGGAGCACGGGGCCGTCCTGCTCGGCGTGGATCGCCTTGGGGGCGGTCCGGACGTGCGCGGGGAAGGGGACGGGGGAGGGGGAGGGGGAGGAGAGGGGAGCGGGGGTCGAGTCGGTCATGCGACGGCTACGTCCAGGTTCAACAGGCGTCGGAAGGCCACGCGGGGCGCCATCGACGGAGTGCGTACGAGGGTGAGGCGGGGCAGGCGTCGGATCACCTGGTGGAGCAGGGTCTGCGCTTCGAGGCGGGCCAGCGGCGCGCCGAGGCAGTAGTGGATGCCGCCGCTGAACGCGAGGTGGCCGGGGGCGCGTGCGGGGTCGAACCGGTCGGGGTCGCTGTGCCGGGCCGGGTCCCGGTGCGCCGCTCCGACCAGGAGGTGGACCATCTCGTCGCGGCGGACCTCGATGCCTCCCAGCACGGAGTCCTGTGCGGCGATCCGGCTGATCACGTGGGTGGGGGCGTCGTAGCGGAGGGTTTCCTCCACGAACCCGGGGACGAGGTCCGGGTTGTCGGCGATCATGTCCCAGCGTTCCGGGCTCTCGACGAGCCGGAGCGTCATCGTGGAGAGGAGGGTCGCCGTGGTCTCCAGCGCGGCCAACAGGACGAACAACACCAGGTAGTAGACGGCCTCGTCGGCCTTGTCCTGGTCGGTCTCGATCTCGTCCCACGTGCGGATCCACCGGGTGACGGGGTCATCGCCGGGATGTGCGCGCCGCTCGCGCACCAACTCCATGAAATAGGTGCGCAGTTCCGCCGTCGCCGCGTCGGACAGGGCCAGTTGGCTGGCCGAGGGCAACAACTCCTGGGCGAAGACCTGGTCATGGGTCAACTCACGCAGCCTGGGCCAGTCCGCCTTCGGCAGTCCGAGCCAGTCACCGACGGTGGCCACCGGCAGTTCCTCGCAGACCAGCTCCGAGAAGTCCGCCTCGCCGTCCCGTATTCGCTCGGTGAAGGCGTCCAGCAAATGATCTGTCGCCCGACTCACATCGTGGCCGATGCGCTCCATGGCGGCCCGGTCGAACGTACCCGCCGCCCGTCGCGCCCTGGTGTGGTCCGGGGGGTTGAGCGCGGCGAGCGTGTGGCTCATCTCGCGCGAGGACGGCGCGTTCCAGCGCGTCCCCGGGCCTTGGCGCTCACGCCACTCACGGTCGGGCTCCAACCATTGCCGGCTGCGCAACACCTGGTCGCAGGCGGCGAAGCCCGTGACGACGGTGCCGCCCCAGGGGGCGGGTATCACCTCTCCCCGCGCCAGGAGTTCGGCGTATATCGGGAAGGGGTCGGCCTGCCCTCCGGCCGTCCGTAGACGGGAGAAGAGGGAGGCGGACGCCCTACGGTCGTACGAGGTGGTGGTGGCAACGCCCATGATGGCGGCTCCTTTCTGAGAACCAGCCGCCATGCATACCCACATGATCGTTGACACACCCTTTACCACTGAGTACTCAGGGGGTTGCTTGAATCACAGTCGACTCACTCGATCCATTCAACTCGCCGTACTCACACACTTCGTGCGACTCACTCGCCCCGGGTCCAGGCCAGGAAGCGGCTGAACAGTCCGCCCTTGCCCTGCGACGCGCCCGCGCCGCCCGCACGCGAGGCCGTGGAGCCGGAGGGCGAGGAGACGGGCGTCTGCTGCTGGGGCGGCCGGCCCGCGTTCGGCGACCCGGCCGACTCGGCCGACTGGGCAACGGGCCTGGGGGTGAACCGGATCGGGAGCGTGACCAACGTGCGGCTCCACGGGCTCGGCGCCCAGGTCAGCGCCTTGAACGGGACCCGCATCTCGACGTCGTGCAACTGGTTCAGCAGCGTTTCGACGGCCGTCACGGTGATCATGAACGCCGGGTCCTTGGCGGGGCAGGCGTGCGGGCCGGCACCGAACGCCAAGTGCGCCTTCGCGCTCAGGTGTTCACGGTGTTCGGTCAGCTTCGGATCGGTGTTGGCCGCCGCGAACGAGATCAGGACCGGGTCGTTGGCCCGAACCAACCGGTCACCGAGCTCGACGTCGTGAGTCGGGTAGTGCGCCGCGTAGTTGGCGATCGGCGCGTAGTTCCAGAGCGTCTGCGAGACCGCGTCCTCGACCGGGAGGCCGAGCTGCCAGTCCTCGCCGAGGTACAGGGCGCTACTGGTGCCGATGGCCGCGGTCAGGGGCGCGGTACCGCCGGAGAGCAGGGTGACCAGCTGGTGCAGCACCTCCTCGTCGGTCAGCTGGGCCGGGTGCTCCATCAGGCGCGTCGTCAGGTCGCTGGTCGGACGGCGCCGCTTGAGGGCGATCAGCTCGTTCAACGCCCCGCCGAGCACCTCGTCGGCGCCGGGCGTTCCCTCGAAGATGCCGCTGATGCCGGCGATCACGCGGTCGCCGATCTCGGGCGGGCAGCCGAACAGGTCGCTGAAGACCAGCAGGGGCAGCGGCTGCGCGTACTCGGACATCAGCTCCGCATGGCCGCGGATGTCGGTACTGAACTGACTGATCAGGTAGTTGGCGGACGCCTGCGTCTGCCGGATGAGCTGGTGCTCGTTGACCGTGGCCAGCGCGTCGGTAACGGCCCGCCGCAGACGTGCGTGTGACGCACCGTCACTGAAGAGCGCGTTGGGTCGGTAGCCCAGCATGGGCAGCGCCGGGCTGTTGGCCGGGACGCGCCCCTCGTTCAGGGCGTTCCAGCGCCGGGAGTCGCGCACGAAGGAGGCGGGGTTCTGCAGGACGTACAGCGCGGCGTCGTAGCTGGTGACGAGCTCGGCCTGGACGTCGGGTGCGATGTCCACGGGCGCGCTGGGGCCGTACGCGCGCAACTGCGCGTAGTGGCTGTCGGGGTCGGCTCCGAACGAGGGACCGTACAACTGGACGTTCCCGTGCGCGGGGCAGCCGGGAGGTATCTCCTGCGAGTCAAGTGGCTGTTGCATTCCTGCGCTCCTAGCCGAGTTGGGACATGAGGTGGGTCACGAGGGTGATGAGGGCCTGCGCCGAGGAGTTCTCGTCCCGTACGTCGCACTGCACGACGGGGGTCTCGGCGCTGAGGTTCAGGGCTTCGCGCACCTCGTCGAGCGGGTAGTGCGTGGTGCCCTCGAAGTGGTTGACGGCGATGGCGTACGTCAGGCCGAAACGCTCGACGAGGTCCAGGACGGGGAACGACTCGTGCAGCCGCTCCGGGTCGACCAGGACCAGCGCCCCCAGCGCGCCCCGGGAGAGTTCCTCCCACATCTCCTTGAACCGCTCCTGGCCGGGCGTTCCGAAGAGGTAGAGCACCAGGGTGTCGCTGAGGGTGAGCCGACCGAAGTCCATCGCGACGGTGGTGGTCGTCTTGTCGGGCGTGCCCGACAGGTCATCGAGGCCCACGCTGGCCTCGGTGATCTCCTCCTCGGTGCGCAGGGGCTCGATCTCGGAGAGACTGCCGATACAGGTGGTCTTGCCGACCCCGAAGTGCCCCACTATGAGGATCTTCACCGCGTGGGAGACATCTGGATCCAGGTACACGCGCTACGCTCCGAATCGATTCTTCAGGCCCTCTAGCACGGCACTGACCAGTTCTCTGTCGACACGTTCGGCGCGCGGTATCGGGGTCCTCGCGAGGATGAGGCTGTCCTCCTCCAACTGCGCCAGCAGGATGCGGACGATGCCCAGCGGCAGGTGCGTGTGCCCCGCCACCTCGGCCACGGACAGGAAACCGTTGGCGACCAGGTCCATGACCTGACCCGCCTCCGGGGACAGCGTGCGCGCCGCCACCTGTGCGTTCTCCGCCGCCGTCGCCGTCACGAGCGTGGTGTGCTCGTACTCGTGGTCCGGGGGCAGTGCTCGTCCGTTCGTGATCACGAAGAGGGGGACTAACGGTGACGTCAGTTCCAGCTCCTCATCCTGCTCGGGCACGTCATGCATGACCTGTCCCCTTCCCCCGTGTGCCCGCCCCGGTCAGCCCGGGAACCACCTCGTGCAGGCGCGTGGTGAACTTCTCGATGTCGCAGTCGTGTTCGGCGGCGGCGGCCAGGAAGGCATCGGGACCCGCCGCCATCAGGAAGATCCAGCCGTGCTGGAACTCGATGACCGTCTGACGCCACTGGGCATCCTCGACGGCCCCCGCGAACTGGGAGGTGACCCTGCTGTAGGCGTGGATGCCGGTCATGGCGGCGGAGATCGTGTCCGCGAGATCGCGGTTCATCCCGCTGGTCGCCCCGCGGGGCAGACCGTCCGATCCCAACAGCACCGCGTGACGCGCCCCCTGGACCTCGGACACCACCTGGTCGAGTTCGGCCAGCACGAACCCCGCGTCACGCGTGCCCTCTCGTCGGGGAGCACTCCCGCGCGCACCTCCGGCGTCCTCGGCGCCCACCCTCGGCGGCGAGGTCAGGTTGTTGCCCAGCCTGGCGACGAGGCGGTGCATGCGGAAGGAGATCTGCTGCATATCCACATCGGGCGCGGCCGCGGCGGCGAGGTAGGAACCCTGACCCGCCCCGATCAGGAAGCTCCAGCCGTGCGAGAACTCGATGATGGTCTGGTTCCACCGCCGGTCCTCCTCCGGTCCGGCGAAGTGGGCCGTCGCCCGGCTGAGGGACTGCATTCCGGCCATGGCGGCGGAGATGGTCCGTACGTCCTTCTCGCCCAGGCCCTCCGTCGCGCCGCGAGGAAGGCCGTCCGCGGACAGCAGGACGGCGTGCCGCGCCAGAGGCACGTTGTGCACGATGTCCTCAAGCATCCACGACAGGTCTGCGGTCATGCGTCTTCGGGCCCTTCGAACGAGGTGGCGTCAAGGTTGCGACCGGAGAGCGTGCCGCGCTGGAAGGCCCCCAGCCCGCGCCCGGAGGCACGGCCCGTCTCCTGCGGGGTCCGGGGCGCCGGCGGGGTGCTGTCGGGGTCGGGCACGCTCGCGATGGGCGCCTGACGCGCGCCGCGCTTGGGTAGGCCGTGCATCGTGCGCGACGGGGCGCTCTGCGGCCGGCTCTCGGGGGCACGACGGATGTCCCTGACCGGAGCCTCCTGGGCGGGCGGTATCTCCTCCATGGTCCACAGCTCCTCGGGCAAGAGGACGACGGCCCTGACGCCGCCGTACCGGGAGACGCCGGTGACGTCGACCCTGAAACCGTGCTGACGCGCGATCAGGCCGACGACCGGGAAGCCGAACTTCGGCTGGGTCCCGAGCTGCGACAGACGGGGGGCGATTTCCCCGGAGAGCAGCGCGGTCGCCCGCTGCCGGTCCTCGTCGTTCATGCTGACACCGGCGTCGTCGATGACGATGCACAGGTTGTTCTGGACGCGCTGGAACGTTACTTCAATAGGTGCGTCCTGCTGCGAGAAGCTGGCGGCGTTGTCCAGCAGCTCCGCCACCGCGAGGGCGACGGGCGCGACCGCGGACGCCTTCAGGGCAAGACCGGTCTGCTGCATGATGGCGACCCGGTGGAAGTTGCGGATCTGCCCCTGGGCACTGCGCACCACGTCGTACACGCTGGCCGGCCGGTTGCGCCGACCGAGCGGAGCGCCGCACATGACGGCGATGCCCTGGGCCTTGCGCGCCATCTGGGCGTTGGCGTGGTTGACGTCCAACAGGTCGCTGAGCACGCCGTGTCCGCCGTACTTGCGCTGGATGCCGTCCAGCAGGGTCGTCTGCTCGGCCGCGAGACTCTGCAGGAGACTGGCCGCACCCTTGAGGACGGCCTTGGTGTTCTCCTCCGCCGCCTCCTTGGCCGCGTGGAGCGTGGCGTCCTGCTCGTTGCGGAACCTCTGCAACTCGGCTTGCGACGCGTGCAGGTGACTGTCCATCGTGAGCAGCTGGTGCCTGAGTTCGGCCTCGGTGTGCTCCTTCTTCGCCCCCAGCGCTCTGTTGCGGGCGACGAGTGCCACGACCGCGACAACGGCTATCGCCGCCACCGCAACCAAGCACCACACAAGTGCGTCTCGATTCATGGAAACCTTTCCCGGCGCATGGCATGCGGACGGCTGCAGATACACCTCGCGAGGCCCCGCAACACAGCTGATCGGCGCGGCTCACCTGCGGTTGCGCGGAGAACCTGCCGCCGATCGAAAGTCAGCATCTGCGTCCAAAATGGATCAAGATCACAGATGCCGGGATGCTATCACCCGGAACTTCGCCCTCCCCACGCCGGTCATGGCGCCGCGAACGCCCAACCAGGCTGCAACGAGACCGGGTTGACGAGGTCTTTCGACCCTGTGCCCACGATCGACCACCCCACACGTCACCGCCCCGTCAAGCAGTTCTTCACGAGACGGACGGCAATCCCTCACATGCCCCTGAGCCCCCGTCAACAAAATCCCCGACGGCTCCCAGGTGCCACGTACGGTGTGGCGCACGCCGCTTGATCGACCTCGAGGGCGCGTGGGGTACGCGCGAATCGGCGCCCACCGCGAACAACGACGAACGCCGGGCCCGCAATCCGCCGCGGCGAAACGGCAGCCCCGACACCGGCCTCGACGCACCACCGACGTACACCAATCCGCCGCGCTCCATCGAGCTGCCCACCGCCCCGCCCGACGACACGGCCCGCCTGGACGGCGCGCTCGTCGAGTTCGCCCAGCAGGCGTGGTGGGACCGCGCCGACGAGGTCGAGCTGACCGACGCCTGGCTGGACCGGCTCGCCCCGCCCGGCCCCGTACCGGACCCGCCACCCGCGATGGAGGCGTACCTCCAGATCCACGCCGCCGACCGGCAGGCCCTGGACCGGGGGGAGTGGCGAGCGGTCCTGCGCCACGACAGCCTCACCTACGGCGGACGCACCTTCGGTCGCTTCGGCGACCTGCTCGGTGTGGACGCCGTGGAACGGCTCCGGGCGTACGCGCGGCGCGAGGAGGCCCTCTTCCCCGACGTCGCGTACGCGGAGCTCGCCTTCCTGCCGCCCTACGGCCGCGCCGCCAACGTGACACTCCGCCCCGCCGTCCGGCCCTACGAGATCCCGGTCAACACCGCCCCGTCGGTGGGCCCGGACCAGGTCGTGCCGCTGGATGACGTCCTGGTGGGCGTCTCCGGGGACCGCTTCCACCTGTGGTCGCGCCGGCTCGACCGGGAGATCGTCGTGGCGCAGCACCACATGCTCAGCCCGACCCTCGCGCCGAACGTCGCCCGCTTCCTCATCGAGGCGTCCCAGGACGGCCACGTCCTGCCGACCGGCTTCCACTGGGGACCGGCGGAGGCGGCCCCGTTCCTGCCCCGCGTCAGCCGGGGCAAGGCCGTCCTGCGGCCCGCCCAGTGGCGGCTCGCCGCCGACTCCGCCGACGACCTCGACGGCTGGCGGGCCCGGTGGCGGGTGCCCCGGCACGTCTACCTCGTCGAGGCGGACCAGCGGCTGCTCCTCGACCTCGACCACCCCACGTGCCGCGAGGAGATCCGTACCGAACTGGCCAAACGGACCAACGTCGTCCTGCACGAGATGCTGCCCTCCTTCGACGGCATGTGGCTCCAGGACGAGGCGGGCGAGCGCTACGCCGCCGAGGTCGTCGTGCCCGTCGTCGCCCGTGACGCCGTGCGCGCCACCCGCGCGCCCGTGCCGCGTCACCGCCGGGAGGTACCGGTGGAGCGCCACGCCCCCGGCGGCGCCTGGACCTTCCTCAAGGTCTACGCGGCGCCCGAGCGGCAGGACGAGATCATCGCGGGCCCGCTCCTCGACCTCGTCGCTGAATTGGCCGCGGGGAACCTCCTGGACCGCTGGTTCTACATCCGGTACGCCGACCCCTTCCCGCACCTGCGCCTGCGGGTGCGCGGCACCGAACCGGCCCGGACCCTCACCCAGGTCACCGCGTGGGGCCGGAGCCTCGTCGACCTCGGGCTCGCCCGCGACATCGAACTCGCCGGATACGCACCGGAGATCGCCCGCTACGGCGGTCCGGACGTCTTCGACGCGGTCGAGCGGCTCTTCCGCGCCAACAGCGAGGCCACTGCCCTGCTGCTGTCCCGGCGCCTCGACGTCAGGCCCGAATTCCTCGCCGTCGCCGCCCTCGACACCCTCCACGCCCAGTGGGGCGTCGACCTGACCCCGTACGCGGAACACGGCGCAGGCCCGAACGAGGCCCATGTCCGCGACACCCGTGCCCTGTTTCGCGCCCATCGCGACTACCTGTGCGAACTCCTCAGTCCCTGGGACCGCGACCCGCACGAGGAGGGCCGGGCCCACCGCCTGCTGCTCCAGGAGACCTTCGCCGCACAGGCGCACGCCGTGGCGCAGACCACAGAGGCGGTGCGGGCGGCCGCCCGGGAAGGCGTCCTGGTCGGCTCCGAGGACCAGGTCCTCGCCGGTCTCGCCCACATGCAGATCAACCGCCTGCTGCCCATCGACCTCGACCGGGAGGCCCGCAGCCACGCCCTGTGGGCCCACATCCGGCGCGCGGTCCGCGGCCGCGAGGCGGCCGCCGGTGCCCCGCCAGGCGCGGCGGGACCGGCCGGACCAGGAGAGGAGCGCCGATGATCTGGCTGCGCGTCAGCGGTCTGTTCTGGCGGCTCAGCCCGCTGCGGGTGGCAGCCTTCACGGTCGTCTCCGTCCTGCTCGCCCTGATCCCGGCCGCTCAGATCGGCCTCGTCGCCGCCGTCGTGCAGGGCGTCGCCGACGCCGTCACCGGCGACCCGGACGCCGGACGCACCGCCCTGCTCGCGGGCGGCGCGCTGCTGGGCGTGGGCCTGGTCAACCACGTCCTCGGCACGTTCCTCCAGTACCTCGACACCCTGCTGCGCCTGGAGCTCACCGCCCGCGTGGGCGAGTGGGTGATGCGCAAGGGCACCAGGCTCGACCTGGAGCAGTACGAGGACGCCGAGATCTACGACACGATGCAGCGCGCCTTCCAGGAGAGCAGCGGCGGCCGTGTCTACCAGGTGTTCACCCAGCTCCTGGAGGTCGCCCGAGAGGTGGTCACGCTGGCGACCGTCAGCGTCGTGCTCTTCTCCTGGAGCCCCTGGATAGCCCTGGTGATCCTGATCTCGCCCGTCCCGTCGGTGATCTCGTACATGTTCTTCAGCCACAAGGCGTACGAGATCGAGTACGAACGGGCCCCCGACCGCCGCCGCCTGTACTACTACCAGCACCTCACGACCACCGATCACACGTACAAAGAGGTGCGGCTTTTCCAGCTCGGGCCGCACCTCTTGGAGCGGTACACCCGGCTCGTGCGGACCTTCTTCGACGTGGACCGGCGCCTCGCACGCCGGCAGTCCGTCGTCGGCGGCGTCCTCGGCCTGGTCAGCGTCGCCGCCTCGTCCGGCGCCGTGCTCTGGGCCATCCACTCCACCACCGACGCGGGCCAGGTCGGCCAGCTCGCCGGCTACCTTCAGGCGGTCGGCTCGATCCAGGTATCCGCGCACGGCATGCTGCTCGGCATCGCCGCCCTCTACAAGGACAGCCTCTTCCTCGGCAACCTCTTCGCCTTCTTCGCCCTGCCCGAACGCCGGCTCAAGGGCGGCATCCGGCCCTTCCCGGAGAAGCTCCGCAAGGGCATCGAGTTCCGGGACGTGCGTTTCGTCTACCCCGGCACCGGCCGCGTCGTCCTCGACGGCGTCAGCTTCACCCTCCCGGCGGGCGAATGCGTCGCCCTCGTGGGGCAGAACGGCGCGGGCAAGACCACCCTCGTCAAGCTCCTCACCCGCCTCTACGAGCCGACGGGGGGGCAGATCCTGGTCGACGACGTGCCCATAGAGGACTACGACCTCGACGACCTGCAACGCCACATGGGCGTCATCTTCCAGGACTTCATCCGCTACGAGCTGCCCGTCCGCGACAACATCGGCTTCGGCCGCGTCGAGGCTCGGGAGGACACCGAGCGCGTCGCCGAGGCGGCCCGCGCGGGTGGCGCCTCGGCGATCGTGGAGTCGCTGCCACAGGGCCACGACACCGTCCTCGGTCGGCACTTCGAGGACGGACACCAGCTTTCCGGCGGCCAGTGGCAGAAGATCGCCCTCAGCCGTGCCTTCATGCGGCGCGCCCCCGTCGTCGTCCTCGACGAGCCCACCGCGGCGATCGACGCCGAGGCCGAGGCCGAGATCTTCTCCCGGCTCAAAGACGTCGCCCGCGGCGCCACCTCCCTCGTCATCGCCCACCGCTTCTCCACGGTCCGGATGGCGGACCGGATCGTCGTCCTGGAGAACGGCAGGGTCAGCGAGGACGGCGTCCACCGGGACCTCCTGCGGGCCGACGGCGTCTACGCCCGTCTCTTCCGAATCCAGGCTTCGGGCTATCTGACCGAAGCCGCGTCCTCCTGAGGCCGAACGATGCGCGTATCCGTCCTGTACCCCCTCATGCCGACGGACCCCGAGTCCCTCGTTCCCTTCGCCGCACTCGTCCGCGACGGCGGGGCCGCCCGCCTCTGGCAGGGCCAGTCGCTGAGCGCGGACACCCAGCAGGTCTTCGCCTATCTGGCCGGCCGGGGATACCGCGTCCCGGTCGGCACCAGTGTCGTCCTGATGCCGCTGCGGCACCCCATGGAGGCCGCGATCCAGTCCCGCTCCCTCGCGCTGCTCACCGGCCACCCCACGGTCCTCGGACTTGGCCCGGCCACCCCGGACTTCGTCGCCGGCCTGCACGGCAAGCCGTACGACAGCCCGCGCGACACCTGCGTCGCCTACCTCCGGGAGGTGCGCCGACTCCTCGGATCCGAGGACGACGACGGCGCCGTCCGGTTGCCCGCGCTGCCGCACCCCGGCGTCGAGACCGGGCTCGGCGTGCTGCGCCCGGCGCTCGCGCGCGCCGCCGGTCAGGTAGCTGACGCCGCGATCAGCTGGATGACCCCGCACGGCTACGTCCAGGACACCCTGCTGCCCGCCATGGCCAAGGGCGCCGCCGAGGCGGGCCGCCCCGTGCCCCGCGTGGTCACCATCGTGCACGCCGCCGTCAACCGCCCGCACCGCAACCCGTACCGGCTCGCCTACACGGCGGCCCGCGCCCACCTCGCCGGACCCCACTACTCCGACATGCTCCGCCGCGCTGGGCTGCGCGTGCACCACAGTCGCCCGAACCTCGGCGCCCGCGCCCTCGTCGACGCCGGCGTCTTCCTGCACGGCACAGTCCAGGAGATCGCAGCCGGACTGGCCGAATACGGCCGTGCGGGCGTGGACGAAGTTGTAGTCAACGTCGCCGGCGTGTATTCCGATCACGGCCGAGAGGACGCCGTACGAGACCTCCGGGACATCCTGACGGCGTGCCGCGAGGCGGAGAACTGAAACACGATCGGGTGTGGCGACACGGGCGGACCGCAGGGGCCGCGCTCCGCCGCACGCAGGGAGGAGAGGCACCCCGGTGCCCGACGACATCGCCCGCTGGCTGACCGAGCACGCCCACCCCCTGGACACGCTGACCCCAGGTGCGCCCACCGACGACCTGAAACCGCTGGGGGTGAAGCTGCGCGGCGCCCGTATCGTCGGTCTCGGTGAATCCACCCACGGCACCGCCGAGTTCTTCCGGCTGAAGCACCGGATCGTGGAGTTCTTGGTGCGCGAGGAGGGGTTCACCACCCTCGCAATGGAGGCCAGCGAATCCGCCGCCCGGGCCGTAGACGCATACGTTCGGCACGGCGTCGGCGACCCCGCCCGGCTCGTCGCCCGACTCGGCTTCTGGACCTGGCGGACCCAGGAGATGGTCGACCTCGTCGAGTGGCTCCGCGCGCACAACCGGGACCTCCCCGAGGAGCGCCAAGTCCGCTTTGCCGGCGTCGACCCGCAGCGCGGCGCCGACTCGGTCGAGGCCGTCACGGCCTTCCTGCGCGCGTGCGCGCCCGAACGGGAAGGGAACGCCCGCGCCCTGGAGGTCCTGGTCCACGCCCGCCCCGGCTCGCGCCCCGACCCCGAACAGGCGCTCCGGCACCACGCCGAGGAGGTCGCCCGCCACCTCGCCGACCACGACGCCGACGACGACGTCGTCGAGCACGCTCGGATCCTGGTCCGCGCCGCCGACCTCGTGACCCGCTCGCTCGACCAGTCCGCGGGTGAGGAGAGCGCTTTCGCCGTCCGCGACCGTGCCATGGCCGACGCCGTCGCCCGCCTCGTGGACGACGACCCGACGGCCCGGGTCATGGTCTGGGCGCACAACGGCCACCTCGCGAAGGGCACGTACGGGGACGGGGTCACCGCGCTCGGCAGCAGGCTCCGTGAGCGTTACGGTGACCGCTACTACGCCCTGGCCCTGCTCTTCGGCAAGGGCTCCTTCCTCGCCCGCAGGGGCGACGACCTCCAGGCCCCTCCCGTACGGCACCGCATCGGCACCGGAACCCGGTCCATCGAGGCACGGCTCGCCGACGTCCTGAAGGGCGACTACTACATCGACCTGCGCTGCACCGCCCCCTGGCTGCACGCGCCGCAGGCACAGCGCAGCTTCGGCGCCAACGTCCCGCGGTTCTCCTACCACTTCCACACCGCGCCGCTCGTACCGGCGAACGACTACGACGGCATCGCTTTCGTCGCCCGCTCGACCTGCTCCCACCCGCTGCCGCAGGCTGAGGAATGAGCGGGACCCTACTCACGGCCACATCTCCAGCAGGGCGTTCAGCGTCAGCTTCCACATCGGCTCGGCCCCCGTCCCGAAGGCGGCGGCGAGCGCGTACCCCACCGCGGCGTCGTGGGGCTCCGCGTGCTCGCCGCTGTTCGGCTCCTCCCACTCGGCGCTGACCGTCCCGTCCCCGGTCGACGTGAAGACGCCGAGGAGACGGCCGTCGCGCAGCAGACGGCTGGTGCCCAGAGAGTCCGGCACCAGCAGATACCCGTGTCCCCGCGCCGCGGATTCGACCTCCACCCGGTACGAACGCCGGGTCAGGAAGCCCTTCGCAGGGCGCAGGGCCTCGTCCGCGCCGTCCACGCTCAGGGTGAGCCGCCCCTGTTCGCGCGTACCGATCGGCACATGGCTCTCCGGCGGGGTACCGGCGCTCCGCCGGATCTCGGTGCGCGGCAGCCCGTCGCCGCTCACCGTCACCGTCCCGCCCTCGTGGTCGAGCGCGATGTGGACCATCCCGAAGAGCCGATCGGCGGCGGGCTTGTACGTGAACTCCTCCATCGGCGCGCTCCCCTCTCCTCGTCGCCCTGTTGATCGTCGCCCGCCAGTCTCCGCCAGGGCGGCGAGGACGGTTCCCTTCTCGGCCACGGAGTCGGACGAGCCGGGGAGAGCGTTGGGCGACCTGATCCAGGGAATGCCCCCGTCATTCAGCCCGAACGGGCACCGCGACTGAGCTGGTACACCGCTGGTCGCGTGCGGGAGACGGGGGTGCCACCCAGGCTGGGCCGTCCGTGGCCTGCTGCGTGGTCACCGCAGATGCAGGCGTGAAGCCTTGGTGAGCTCACAGCAGGTTGCCGACCGAGGGCGTCTGCTCTGTTGCTGACTCCGGGGGCACGGTGCGGTGTATGGCGAGTTGCCGAAGCCTCGCGACTGGCGTCGCGCACGACGATACTTGCGACGGGTCAGGGCGTCCTCACTCTGGGGCCTGTCGATGCGCCACTACCTCCTGGACCTTCCAGCCACCCGCCGACCCGGCCATCCGTGCCATGGTCGTCGCGGAGCTGTACCGGCACAGGTCCGCCGAGCATCGGCCGGTGTGGAAGCTCCGAGCAGTCGGACAGGGTTGGGCCGACGGACTCGATGGCCTGGCCAGGGCGCACGGAGTAGATGTGGGGTAGCCCGTCATGTCGATGCTCGCCGAAGGTGGAAGCCTTCCGCGACTTTCCCCCAGCCGCAGCCAACGACGTACGTGAAACGCTCCGTAGCGCTCTCTGCGGCCCATGTCGCCCCGCTGACCAGCGGTGAACCACCTTCGGAGGCACCCTCTGCTGGGGAGAATTCGGGGAGAATGAAGCCGCGTTGGGGAGCGGCTGGGGAGGATCGGCTGCACAACTGGGCAATGCGGCGAAAGATCCAGAAAGACAGATCGCCCCAGATCAAAGGCCCCCTCCGGGGGATTCCCGCAGGTCAGCGGTGTGAGGGTGACGACTTCAAGAAGATCTCCTCGTGGGCCGCCATCCTGTTTGCACCCACACTCGTGGGAACCATCTACGGCATGAATTTTGAGTCCATGCCTGAGCTGGGTTGGAGCTTCGGATACCCCCTTGCGATCTGCCTCATGGGAATGGTTTGCATCAGTTTGTACGTGATTTTCAAGCGACGGGACTGGCTCTAAGCCCCTCGCGTGACGCTCAGTCATCCTTCGCACTTCGCTTTCGCATCACTCGTAGATCGGCCCAGAAGCGGCCGTGGGAGGTCTCTGGGGGGAATAGATGCGGGTGATCTCCTCGCCCTGCCCCCGACAAGCCCGCGACCAGCCCTTTTTGGGCGTCGGCAAGCTCTGGGGAGAATCCGGGGAGAAACGAATGGCAGTCGGCGCCTTGCGCCCGCCGCAACGAGCCCGCCCGGCTTCCTGTTCAGCGGTACCTGCAGAGCCCGCCGACCCTGCGGCGCATCACGGACAGTGATCTCCAGGCACTTGCCGTCCATCCCATGGACAGTTCTGCATGGGTGAGGGAACCGCATGTCAGTCCCGTGTCGACGTCCATGTTGATCGCGATCGTCATGCGCTGGACGTGTTCCGGCAGGGCTGCGAGGTGGATGGCGGCGCGCTCGACGTAGTGGGTGCCATCGTTCTGCTTACCCAGGAGACGCGCGGCCCCCTGGGCGGCGGACGGCTGGTTGTAGAAGACGAAGTCCTCGTCGGAGGAGACCCGGCTCTGTGCGTCGGTGAGGAAGAGCGTGAGGTCGGCATCTGCGCCGGCGAAGCTGAACGCGACGGACAGCCCTTCCCATGCCTCGTCGGGCAGTGTGAGGTTCTGCCCCGGCGTGAGCGCCGTCGGGGCAGCGAGTACGGGCTGGCCCATTGCGGGCGGCTGGGCCGCCGACGGGGTCTGGGTCCTCCACTCGGCGAACGTGTGGATCCGGTAGTGGTCCGGGGCCTGCGCATCGGGAGTGGCCGGGACGTTGGCGAGGAGGTCGCCATCCAGGCCGGCGAGCGTGGCATCAACGGAGGTAGCGTCGTCCTGGGCATGGTCGAGCAGGCTTTGCAGGCCGGGCAGTCGACTGGTGTCCAGCGGCTTGATGGTGCTCGCAAGATTTCCGGAGGCGGTCGTGCCGACGGCGCAGGCGACGTCCTGGCCGATGTCGAGGAAACGCAGCGCGTCCTCCGGCTGCCGCCAGGGGACCGACTCGATGGCCTGGCGGGTCCACCGGCCGTACGCCACGAACCCCAGCCGCTGGGTGTCCGGCATGCGCGTGATCACCGCGAGGTCGATCGCGATGATCCCCGGCGCTACGGCGAAGCCCTCCTTGAGGGTGGCGACGACGTTGGACCCCATGGCCGTGAGCCACCACAGGACCCGGTGCCGCTTGGTCAGCGTCTTCAGCGTGGGGCGCCCGCTGGAGGTGACGCCAGGAGTCTGGTCGGGCAGTGAGTCGATGTCGTGCTGCCGCATCACCACGGACATCACGGAGCCGTCGACCCCGACAGCACAGCCGGCGGCGGGGTTGTCGGAGAAGGCGTAGTTGACCGTCTCGCACACGGTCGCTTCGTCGTTCGCGACGAGGGCCTGCCACCATTGCTGTGCCTCGGCGTTCAGCTCCCCGTGGACGCCGTACAACCGCGCCTGTTCGGCAGCCAGGTACCCCGGAGCGTCGTGCTCGGCCCGCAGCTTCGCCTCCGTGCGCTCGGCACGGGCGAACACGCCGAGCCCCGCCAGGTGGAACGCTTTGGCCTCGGCCAGAGCCCAGGGCAGCCCGAGCTGCGGGGGCCCGGCTATCACCGGCGGGTGCACGGGGGAGAAGGACTGCAGGTGCACGCTGGTCATCTGCTGCCGCAGCTCCCGCAAGTGTGCGATGGCAGCATCCCGTTCCGCCTCTTGCAGGGCCCGCTGGGCCTGCCGGCGCACCCGTTCGAGCTGCGCGCTCGAAGGTCCTGCCGTCCGCGGACGCGAGCCGGAGCGGGTCGTCCGACTCGTACTGGTCCGGCGGCGCCCGCTGCCCAGTGCGGTAGAGGCATAGAGGGACCCCATCCCCGACGAGAGCGTCGTCCGCCCGCCGCCCACGCTCACGCGTGCCATCCGCGGCCCGACGGACGTCCGTACGCCCCTGGTCGAGACACGCACACTCAGTCCGGGTATACCAACGCGGAAACCGAAACCCATGGAGCCTCCCCTGCTGCTGCGGGGAGTCTGTCACTACTCCGGTGCCACTGCGTCAGAATCGTTGCATTTCGCCAACTGCAGGGATGGGCGCCTCGCAGGAAGAGATCATCTCGTCGGTTCGAGATGGCCTGACAATTGTTGCTTGGCCGATCCGATCACCTGGTCCGCGGTGCTGGACCGAACGGCTCAGCCGAGCGCTTCTGCCAGAGCGAGTCCGGTTTCGCGAGCGGTCAGGTAGGGGCGAACATCGTGGGCATGCGCGCCGTTGTTGACCGTCTGGTCCTGGATACGGGTTCCGAATGACGGTGCGAGCTCTTTGACCAGAGCCACGGAATCCCCGTGATCGGCGATGTTGATCCAGCGCTTCAAGGGCACCGGCCAGCGGGCTGTTCCTCCATGAGGCGCGGGTTGTAGCCGGTCGAAAACGAGGCCGCGTACGGCGAGGGGGGACCCGAGAGTGATCAGCGTGAGGTCCTGCCACTGAGGGTGGGCACACAACGTCTCGTAGGCGACGACACCGCCCAGGGAATGGGCGACGATGACTGCCGTCTCGCTGGTCACCGCGCTAGCCAGGCGATCTCCGGCCGCCTGGCGGACGTCTGGCTCGGTGAAATAGCGTCGGACCTGGCGCGCACTGCCGATCATCGCACCTTCGGCGAGGCCGGCGAAGAAGGCCGAGTGGCTGAGCGCGTTGAGCGCCCGCTGGACGATGCGGGGGGTACGTAGCCGGCCAGTGGCATCCGGTCCAGGTACACGGGTATCGGCGGCCGCGGCCGCCTCCCACCACGAGAGGAGCAGTTCGTGCTCGAGTCCGGGTTCCACGTCGGACGCGTCGAGGGGCGGCTCGCCCAGACCGCGGTGACCGGGTCGCCGGAACAGGTCACCGTAGAAGGCGACCGAGATGTCGTCGCGAGCCAGTGTGTCTGCACCTGAGAGGGCGAGGCCGTCGTTCAGGGACGGAAGCCATGCCTCGGCGATCGTCTCGGGCCCCTTGAGCTGCTGCGCGATGCCGTGGACGAGGACGACGCGGGTCATCGGGAATCCCCCTGTTCCTTATGGGCTGAGGGGGTGAGGCGGAGGGCCGCCAGCCCCATGTCTGTCGCCACGCAGATCCGGCCCGCCTCGTCGACGGCGACACCGTTGATCCCGCTGCCGACGTTGATCTCCGCCTGGAGGGTGACTGCTTCGAGGTCCCAGACGCGTACCAATCCGTACCCGTCGGCGGCGACGAGCGTAGGAGTGCCACCCACGTTCGTCACGCGCACGCGTCGCACCCCGGCCGGGAACCGGTCCAGCTCGATGCCGGAGGACGAGGAGCCGTCCAAGGGGAGCATGCGGACCCGGCCGTCTCCGGCTCCGGTCACGAGGTGGTCGCGCCCGCCGATCACCGCCAGATCCAGTGCGGTCGCCCCCATCTCGTAGCCGGTTCCGACCTCCCCGTGAGGGCGTCCGGTCCGGAGGTCCCACAGGCGTACGGTTCCGTCGTACGAGGCGCTGGCCACGATCGGCACGCCTTCCACCTGCCCGGCCCGCAGTGCGCTGACCAGGGCCGTGTGCCCCGGCATGGGCGGGCATACGGGAGCTTCCGTGGCGAGGTCCCAGGCGTGAAGGGTGTAGTCCCCGGCAACGGAGATCACGACGGGGCGCCCCTCAAGGACGCCGGCGCGTGCGAGCCACGAGAGTCCGGCGCGGCGTGCCAGTCTGCGACGTGTGCCGAGACCCCATACCTCGACATCGGTCCAGCTGCTGCGCACCACGATCGAGTCGCCGTCGACGGGTTCCGTGACGGCGTGGTAGATGGAGGACGCCCCCGAGGTCAGGTGGCCGGCGGTCTGTCGGCCGGTCTCCAGATCGTGGACGCGCACAGCACCGTCGAGACTGCCCGCCACGACCACGGCGCGGCCGTCGGCGGTGCGGGCGATGTCGGCCGACAGCAGATGTTGTTCGAGGCCGTACAAGGGTTCGCCCAGCGGCTGCATGGTGGTCAGGCTCCACAGGCGGACCTGGAGGGCGCCGACGCCGATCATCACCGGGACGTTCCCGATCCGTCCGAAGACGGGCGGAGCCTGCGAACCCGGGGCCAGGTTGTTGCAACTGGCCAGGGCCGGACCCTCTTGGGTGCCGGACATCAGGTCCCAGACGCGGAACGTGTTGTCCCACGAGGTCGTTGCCATGACCGTCCTGCTGCCGATGCAGCCGAGTGTGGCTGCCGCGACGAAGCCCGTGTGGCCGAGATAGGGGCCACCGACGACGGCGGATGTCTCCATGTCCCGGGCGTGGACCGCGTTTCCGTCGAGGATCACGATGACGACGGGACGCCCCTGGTGGAACCCGACTCCTACGGTCCGGGCGGCGGGGGTGAGAGTGGACGCGTCGAAATGGGAACGGAGCGTTGCGGTCAGGTGGCTCGGACCGGGCTCGATGCGCCACAGGTATCCGTGGTCCAAGGAGGTGCACAGGACGGCCTCAAGTGTTCGTCCGCTCCGTCGGACCGACAGGTGCCGGATGTCCCCGATGTGGCCGGTCAGCGGCGGACAGAGCTCGGTGCCATCGCGTGCGTCCCAGAGACGCACCGTTCCGTCATCGCTTCCGGTGAGCAGGATCGGCCGTCCGTCCACTTCACCGAAGACGGCGCAGCGGACGGCATTGGTGTGACCGAGCAGGGGGACGACCGAAGCCCCCGCGCGCAGCGGCTCCGACAATCGCACGGTCGTGTCGGATCCGCCTGTGGCCACGACGAGTGAGCCACCCACCTCTGCGACTGCGACGGCCAGGACCTGGCCGGTGTGGCCCTTCAGGGGTGAGGCGCATTCCTGGCCGGTGCCCATGTCCCACAGGCGGGCGGATCCGTCTTCGCTCCCGGTGACGGCCAGGTCCCGACTCCGGTACGAGTGGTAGGCCGCGGCCAGCACGGGTCGGGCATGGCCTTCCGCGGGCTGGTCCGCCGCCAGGTCCCAGATGCGTGCCGTCCGGTCCTCGCTCACCGTCACGGTGAGGGCGATGTCGCCCTGGTCGAACAGTGCCGCCGCGGTGATGTCGTGGACGTGGCCGCGCAGAGGAGGCCCGAGTTGCTGCAAGGTGCGGACGTCCCATACACGGGCTTCCATGCGCCCGCTCGTCACCGCAACGGGCCGACCTCCGAATTGGCCGGCGGCTGCCGAGGTCACTCCGCTCCGGCTGTAGTAGACGTGTGCGCTGACCGGCTCCCCGACCTGACGGCGATCGTGCAGGTCCCAACGGCTCAGCATGCCCGCCTGGTCGCCGACCAGAGCGATGGTCCGGCCGTCGACTTCGGTCACGCACACCGCGGAGACGCCCATCGCGGTGCCGATGAGGGGACTGCCGTCCACGCGGGCGCTCCCGCCGTCGACCACCTCGGACAGGTCCCAGACGTACACCGCCTTGTCGTCCCCGCCGGTGACGGCGATCGGCCGTCCGTCGAGGACGCCGAAACTTGCGGCGAGGACGGAACGGCGGTGCTCGGTCAGCTCGCTCCCCAGCTGACACCGGTCCTGCAGGTCCCACAACCGCGCCGTGCCGTCGGCGCTCGCGGTCAGCACGACCGCGCGGCCGTGGAGGGCTCCCACTGCGATGCTCGCCACGCGGTTGGTGTGCCCGCGCAGCGGTGCGCCGTACTCCTGGCCCGCCGAGAGGTCCCAGACCTTGACCGTGCCGTCGTCGCCACCGGTCAGAGCCACCGTGTAGTCCCCCAGATCGCCGATGGCCACGGAGCTCACGGCACTGCCGACGGACATGGGGTCGCCGATCTGCTGCTGAGCCGTCAGGTCCCAGATCCGCGCCGTGCCGTCCACACTGCCGGTGACCGTGATGGGACGGCCGTCCAGCGCGCCGACAGCGACGCAGCTTACGGTCCGGGTGTGACCGGCGAGCAGTCGGTGAACGCCGCTCGTGGACCACCAGGCCCAGTTGGCGGCCCATGGGCGGGCCAAGGAGAGGTCCTCGATGCGGTCGGCCAGCAGGTCGGCCTCGCACCGGCGGGCCGAGAGCTGCAGGTCCGCGGCACGGTCCCCGATCGGGCGATCGTGTGCCAGCCGGTGTGCCACGTGTTCGTACGCGCTGCGGATGCGCCGGGCCGTGTCGCCCTCGATGGAGGAGAACGCCGTGAGGAGGGCTCGCGGATCACTGGCCAAGAGGAATCCGGGATCCTCGATCAGGTCCGTCAGTACGCCACCCGCGGCCGCGTGCGTGGCCAGATGGCGTCGGACGTACCCGGCGGCGCCGAACCAGTCCGGCGGGCCGTCGGCCGGCTTCGCGACGAGCGAGCGCAGGGCCCGCACGATCGACCGCTGTACCTGCTCTGCCGCCCGGTCCGCGGTGGCGCGCAGATGCTCGGCGAGCGCCTTGTGGTAGAGGCGGTAAGCGGATCGTTGGTCGTCGTCGATGACTTCGGCGACGTATGCCTCCGCCACGTCCAGCGCCCATGTGATGTCCTCTTCGGTACAGACGACGCCCGATATCACTGAGCTGAGCGTGGTCCACACGTGGCCCCGGGGCAGCCCCTTGCCCTCCGAGAAGGCCAGCGCGAGCAGCATCCGGCGTACCCGGGCCTCGTCCGGACCGAAGCGGGCCAGGTAGTCGTCGAAGGCTTCACCGACCTCGCTGGGCAGGTCCTCGGCCCAGCCGGTGCGGTTGGTGTCGACGGGTGAGCAGTCGGAGCGCAGGGTGCGGGCCGTCGTCCTCGCGTAGAGGTATACGCCGGCCGCCTTAGCCGCGACCGCGTCGGCGACAGTACGGGCACGGTCGGCCTGGCCTCGGTAGGGCGTCGGAATCTCGGGCTCGTCGCCGGCTAGCAGCACTCGGGCGACGTAGCCGGACACGTCTTCCTGCGTGGCCCGGTAGCCGTCCTGATCCAGGTCTGTGACCGTGAACGTGCGGCCCAGCGGGCCGACGAGTTCATGGCGGGCGCCCACGAGCAGCCTCACGCCGGGAATTTCCGACATGGGGCGCAGCAGCTCGCGAGTGATCCGGCGGGGCTCACCGTGGCCGCCGGCATCTGCGGCGGTGTCCGAACCTGCTTCGTCGACGGCATCGACCACGATGACGATGGGCGCTCCCTGACGCCCGCGCCGGGTCAGCTCCTGCAGCAGAGCGGCAGGGCCGTCGGTACGGGTGTCCAGCGCGGTGGCGATGCGTTCGACCACCTCCTCCAGCCGCTTGTGCCGCGCGTGGACCGCGGCCGAGACGCACCCGGCGGGGAGCACGGTCGAGGCGTCGACACCAGAGAGGTCGAGACGAGCCCGGTATCCGGGGTCCGAAAGGGCGACGATGCGTCCGAGCACCGCCGACTTTCCGCATCCCGGGCTGCCAGTGACCACCCTTCCGCGACCGTCGCCGTGGGGCGAGGTGAGCCAGTCGACGAGTTCGGACAGCACCCGGATCCGGCCGCTGAAGTACAGGCCCTGTTCGGACTCGAACTCCACGCCCCGCGACCGGGGGCCGAAGTGCTCGTCCAGATCCCGGTCCGCCACGCGCCGTTGGACCTGCAGATCGGTGCCCAGAGGAGGAAGCTCCTCCCGGTAGTTCGAATTGGCCAGGAATGGCGCGAGGCCGGTCACGAGTCCACTGGCCAACTCGGCCCGCTGGCCGCGGCCTTCGGCGTCGAACTGTTCGTTGACCGCTTTGACGAGTTCGGTGAGATCCAGGTACTGCTGGCGTTGTCCGGTTCTGCCGGCGGTGGTTTCGACAGCTTCGATCAGGGCCGTGACGAACTTGCCGTCTTCCGCAATGTCCTTGTGCCGGGCCGATCCCAGGAACCACAGGCCGGTCGAGGCGCGGCCGGAGGTGCTCTGGTAGGCGATCGTCTGCAGCGCGACCGCAGCGGCGTCTGCGCTTCCCACTCCGGCCGAGCAGGTGTCGAGGATCAGCAGCAGGTGACGTAGCTCGCCGCGACAGAGGATGCGTACGAGGTCTTCGGTGGCCAGGGCGCTGGAGACGAGGTCGTCCTCCTGTGAGTCCCAGCAGAGCAGATAGTGGCGGTCGCGTTCCTCGACGGATCCGTGTCCCGCGAAGTACACGACGACAACGTCGTCGGCCGTCAGATCGGCATCGGACGACCAGTGAGTCAGCTTGCGCCGTATCTGGTCGGCGCTGTCGTAGTCGCCCAGGCCGGGTAGTGCGGGCTCGTAGCCGAACGCCTGGAACAGCTCGGTCGCCGCCCGCACGTCGGCAGGGACGGAAGCTAGCTGTTCCTCCTTCGGGAGATGGCAGTACTTGCCGCTCCCCAAGGCGATGAAGAATTGCCTTCCCACCCCACCACCCGACTTCGTGGACCACCGCCGTGAACTCTACCCAGCTGAAGGGCCGTTGCGGCGTTGGTTCCAGTGAGCGGAGATGTAGATCCATCTCTTGACGCTGAACATTCGTCAGGGATGCCCTTCGATGGGGGTTGCTTCCGGGGGTTGGCTCTGAGCTGCAGGCAGGTGCTTTCGGTGATCAAGTTCGACTGTGAGTCAAGCAGAGGCCACCGACGTCACCGCTTTATCCCAGTTTGCCGCATCAGGTCCGGTAGGGAGATTACGCCAGCGGGATCCCCGCGTCGTGCTGACGCCTGAGGCGCTCGGCGAGGAAGCGCCGAGTGAGTTGGTCAGATCGACTAACGGCGCGTATTTCGCGCGAAGCGCCTGGCGATGCATGTCGATCTCGACCGATGGCCCTTCCGAGGGGAAGCTCACCACTTCCTGACGCCAAGGTGTCATCCCGTCGCACCAGCCAAGTGATCAGATCGGAATGGGCTCGTTGCTACGAGTAGGCCGCGTAGAGGATTGATATCAAGATGCCGATTAGAACGCCGATTCCGAGCCACCGCAATCTTCCTTCCCAGTCAGGGAGAACGACCGGGGGAGGCGGGGTCACCCTCGCCTCGACTCGTTTTGCGATGTCAGCGAGAACCGTGGTCACCTGCTCGAGTCTCACCGTCTGAGGGTTGTCGCCCTTCAGGCTTCCGATCCGATCTGTCGCCGTACTGAGATTCGCCATGCTGTTCTCCAGCCGTGTGACGAGCCCGTTGAGGTTGTTGTCGTTGTGATGGTCGACAAATCCCTCCAGTCGCCTGACGAGCAGAGAGAGTGCGTCGAAGTCTAGCTTCGCAGAGGCCTTGGACAGTCGGTCTGCGGCCTGTGACAGCTGGCTGGCAACTTCCTCGTTGATGCTTTGACTCGCATGGGTGAGGAGGCTGGCGACGTCCTCGTTGATCCGGTAGGACGCGCGTGCGATCTGACCAGCGACGTCTTCGTTGATGCTTCTGGCGGCCGAGGAAAGCTGGCTGACCGTGTCAGGTGAGATGACGCCATCTCGCAGAGCCCTTTCGAGCATCTGAGACAGCGCGGGCGCGGACTTCCCCAGTTTTGCGAGTGTGGCCCTTGTCTGCGCGTCGATCTCGTGATGGATATTGATGTCGCCGTGCTGGTCACGGCCGATGAAGGGGCCGCTGCCGTAATTGCTCTGAACGGTAGCTGGCTCGCGCGGTGTTGGAGCATCAGTGCTCACCGGTCATCCCGGGTGTTGATGTTGATATCGCCGTAGTGGCTGTTGCCGATGAAGACTCCGGATCCGTGGTTGTGCTGGGAGTCGATGTTCAGCGTCCTGGTCGGCGCCGAGGTCGTCACTTCCTCGATGCCGGTTCTGGCATCGGAATGAGCATCGAGAAGGGCGGCGAACAGTTCGGTCCAGGTGTCGGTGACGGTGCGCTCGGTGATCTCACGCCGCGTCAAGGCTACGGAGTGCTCATCCAGCACCTGCAAGGCAGTGGCTTCCTCTTGTGGGTTGCCGCTGCGACGGAAGATGGCCGAGATCCGGGTGCGCAATATGTCAACCTGCCCCTCGATCAAGTAGGAGAGGACACCGCTGGCGGCTCCTGTGCTCACTGCCATGACTGCTTCTCCGTACATGGGACAGTTCCTTCTTCGCGAGGTGAGTGGCGGTCGTGTGGGGTCGTATGACCTGATCCAGGCCGTCTCGCCGCACCTAACGGGGGCGGCGCTTCGGGGGCACCGGTCCCGGCCAGCGCAGTCGTGGGCACCTGGGGCCCCGGTTCTTCAGGCATGGCGAACCGGGGCCGGCGGCTACTGCTCGGTGGAGATCGGGGGGCGGTCGTCGATGACGATGCGGGTCCTCGTGGCATCGCCCTGTGCGGGGAGAGCGTCCGTGATGACGCTGGCTATCCGGCTGTAGTAGGTCGAGGCGAGCGCGCGGTCTTCTCGTGAGGTCGCGTGTGAGTGCTGGGTTGTATGCAGGGCGCTGAGGACGGCGATGAGGGTACGTCCGGAGAGCGTCACATTGGTCTGCTCGGCGTCGTCACCGCTGGTGGCAAGTCCCGGGACACGGAAGTGAGCGTTTCGGGCGCCCTGTTCCACGATGAAGGCCCATGCGTCACGGTGGCAGATCAAGTCTGCGGCGCTGACGCCGGCCGCCTGCTCAAGTACGGCGTCCAGCGTCCACTGACTGGCGGGCATGGAGGCTTGCACCTGGGGCTCGGAGTCCGACGGGGCCTGAGCTACCTCCTCGTCCAGGACAGGCGGCTGTGCGGTGATCATGTGCATGGCCTCGGGGGCTGATGCCACAACGAGTGGGCTGGGATCCTCCGCGCCTCCACCCGGAAGTTCTGTTCGTGCTTCGGCGGCTTGACGACGTGCAGTCTCAAGCTCCAAACGCAGTGATTCCGATTCGCGGCGTGCTTCGGTGATTGTCTTGTGGACATCGTTGAGTTCGCGGTGGAGCTCGCGCAGTTCGTCCCGGATATCTTGCAGGCCGCTCTCCAGCCTGGTGCCGAGCTGTTGGCGGAGATCAGTGTTGAGGCCGCGGAGCTCGGCTAGACCGGTGCGCAGCTCCTGTCCGAATTCGGTGCGCAGCAGCGTGAGCTCTTCGGCTGTCTCGTTGTGCTGTTCGTTGATGGAGCGGCGGAACATTGCCATGCTGGTCCCCCTTCTCGGTGCGTGGTTCGGCAGCCGTCCAAGGATCGTGGCGCCGATACGGGTTGTGCATGGCTTCCTTTAGGCGCTGGCCTGATCTCCCCGTGGGCAGTCCGAAATGCCTGCCATCGTGCCGAGCCCAGAGCCCGTGCCTCTAGTCACCGGGCGGCAGCGGCAGGGATTGGTCACGGATCGAGAGTGACGGTCCATTCGGTGGCCAGGTTGCGGCTGGATGATGAGGCGCGGGCAACGACGCCCAGGCAGGGTTGAGGGCGGGCATCGAGGATGTGGCCTAGCTCTGTGGCGGCATCGCTGGTCATCTGATGACCGGTAAGAATGATCAGCGGCTTCCACAGGTCATTCGATGGGTCATGGAGGCGGGCGTCACGGGGATGATCAAAGCCCAGCGCGTGGAGCGCGGAGCGGGCCGATTCGGTGTGCGTACGAGTGGCTTCCAGAGCGTCCTGAAGGGTGGCGTGCTGTGTGATGTGCTGTCTGGCGTAGCCGATGTCCCGTGCAGGGATACCTAGGGCATGCACCTGCGTACGGCTGGCGCGGGACCCGCTGGTGAGCCCGATGGCCAGTTCGCCGAGGATGGGCTGGACTCGTTTGGCAGGTCCTTCGATATTGATGAGTCCGACATATTCAAGATCGACGAGTGTGATCGTTCCGTCGGAAGTCCAGCCCAGGTGTGCCAGGGCTGGGTATGCGGCCGATGGTGCATTCGTCTCGGGTCTGAGAGGCAGAACGTGGTCACCGCCGCAGCGCCACACCGTGTCGGCTCCTTGTGAGCGGAACGGTGTGATGGCCGGAGCAGCGGTGGACAGGTTCAGCTCGATGGTGCCGTCCACGCGTAGAAGGACCGTATTCACAGCGGGGAGGGAAGAATTGGACTTACGAGCCTCCTTAGCAAGGCAGCGCAGGGCCTGGTCCAACCTCTGTTGCCTCCGAGGGTCGGCGAATGCCCCGCTCGATAACCGAAACCGAGCGGGAACCGGCTCTCGAGCGCCGGGGTGGGCCTGTGGAGGGAAGTGGAGCCTGAGGGCGGCCCGACGACGAGCCTTTCGGGCCGAGGGTAGAGGACTGGGAACGGGGAGGTGTTCCTCATGCTCTCCGGTGCCCCGGTCAGTGGCGACAGGGGTGCCGTCGCTGGCTTCGAGGGTGGTGGTATCCGGTGTCCCGCTACGGGGATTGGCGTCACGCTCCATGCTGGTGGGCTCAGTGGGCTCAGTGGGCTCAGCGGGGGCCTGAGGGGCAGGTGGGCTGGAGCACGGCGCGAGCTGGTCGAGCAGGGAGTCGATTCGACGGAGGTGGTCGGTGGAGTCGTGCTCGCCAGCATTCGGCCGACTAGTGGCAGCGGGCTTGATGGCATTCAGCCAGGCGACTGCATCACTTGGGGGAAGCTCGCTTGCGACATTGACCGCGGTGGCGAGGAGGATGTCTGGCGCAGCGGTCACAGCGCGGGCGACGCTGTTGGTAAGGGTGGGCTGATGTGTGGTGGCGCGTGCAAGGACAGTCATGGCGCGGTGCTGCTGGACGGTGGAAAGACCGGTGTCGGGGAGGATACTGACAACCAACTCGCTGTCGCTGTCGCGGTCTGCTCGAGCGATCAGTTCAGCGGCGAGAATGTCCGGGCTCATCGCTCCCCAGCGTGCTCCGTCCGTCGACGGGTAGAGGTCGGCAAGCATCTGCTCGACGCGGCGCATGATCTCGCGATCTGGGAGCTGCGGACGGTCAAAGTCTCGGTCGTGAAAGCGAAAGGCTGCGATGACAGCGTTCAACGCGTCTCGGCGTTCTTCGGCCCCGACGATTCGTTGAACAGCGACGAGTTCGCGTAGCAAGTCCCGCTGGTGGTGGAAGAAGTCGTCGAGACCGTGCGAGCGCACGCTGTGCCGCCAGTACCTGCTCTCATGGGCCAGGAGAACATCGACCGGACGGATGACGTCGGCGGCGGAAGGAACAACGGCGTGTTCCAGTACCTGGGCGAGGGCAGCCATGTGGATGGAGACGACGAGTTCCTCGGCCGGCCCTGCTGAGTGGTCTTCGCGTCGAGGTTCGGAGACTACTTCGGGCTCATCGCATCCTGCCAACAGGTTCTCGACTGCGGCAAGTTGCGCGATGCGCTCGCGGAAGGCGTGGGTGGCAATCTCGAAGTTCCGCGCACCTCCGGCGCGCGAGTGCGCCGCCGACGCAGTCAGTCGCACCACGGTGCCCATCTCCATCACCGTGGAGCCTTGCCACTCCATTTGGAGATTCCTCCACCACTGCTGTGCGGATCTGGCCAGCAGCAGTATCCGGACTCGGTCATGGGTGTGACGCGCACCCATGAATAGACGCAGCGTCTCTTCAACCTGGTCCACGCGTGTCTCTGCATAGTCGAGGACCAGCAAGAGCGGCCACATGTTTGTCGTCAGCGATTCCAGCGACCCGCTGGCCCTCTGTACATCGGAAAGAAACCCTGCCGTCCACGGTGAGCGCCGCTGGGTCATGCGCCGAATCAGTTCAGTTGCCAGCCTGGTCTTCCCGACGCCTCCAGGGCCGAAGATCACGGCCACGTCCACCACTCGCCGGCTTGTGCACCAAGACGTCAGGTCGGTGAGCTCCTTCTCCATACCCATGAATGGCACGACCTCGGCCTGCGGTGAGAGCAGATACGACGGCGATAGGTGAGGAACGGGTGGGGCGTGGAACAGAGGGCTCTGGTCTGCGGACTCCAAGTGTGGCGTGATGCCCGTGTGCGTGGTCACCACGGCGGTGAAGTCGGGAAGCGCGAGCAGGCGCCGCACGGGCAGAGCCCATAGTGTTCGGCTTCTCCAGGCTTCCGGGACGGCCTCGACCAGGCCGATGAGGATCTCGTTGCAGAACAACCCAGCGCCCGACAGACCACTCCAGCCGCTTTTGCCGCCTACATCGCCGGCCAGTGAATTCGAGACGTCGACGTCGTACTTCGCAGCGTTCAGGCTGGTCACCGCACTGACATGACCGACGACCTCCCGGTCGCCGTGCACCACGGATTGACTACCGTCTGGGCGGACGACAGTGCGCCATGCGGCCCGCGGAAAGCCGATGGCCGAGCATGTCGGCTGGACCTTCGGCCTCGAACAGGTCAGTTCGCCCCATCGGACTGGTGCCAGGTCCCTACCCAGCCGTCTCGGGTCTCCGGACAGGAGCACCGCATCCAGATCCCGGTCGCCGACCCACACGACCTCGACCGAATGTTCCTGCCGGTCACGCAGCACCCATACCCGGATCCGCCCACCGGGCGCAGGCGGTCCTCCACCAGCCTGCGCCACGACGTGCAACGCCGTCAGGACCAGACCCGGAGCGATCAAGGTGCCCGACCCGCAACCGCCGCCTGCGCCGAGAACCTCCACAGTCCGCGGCCAGCTCGCAGCCTCCACCGCGCGCCTCGCCTACTCGAACAGGTTCTCGCCGTCTGCTTCCCCAAAATTGGTGGCGTCTCCGCTGATCAGCACGTGATCTGCTCCGTCAACCTCAAGATTCACTGTCAACCGATGGGTCCGGGCCCTCGACCACTCGCCCTTCGCCTCGGTAGATACGACGAATGCCTTCACCCCGCCCGATGCTCCCCCACTGGCCCGAAGCTCGATCCCCAGGTCCAAGGTGACCTCTTTGACCTTGAAGCGGATCGCGGCCCCATCTCCTTCTTGCTGGGCGGCCGCAAGCCCTGCTCGTACAGCCTTGAGCGCCTCGGCAAGCTCAGTCCCGTCCTGCTCCATGAACCATCCCCCTTTGGTCACTTCCTGATCGAGTGTGTGGCAGCAGGCGCACTCGCCGCAGTCTTTTCATTGCATTCCCTCTCCGCCGCCAGCCCGAAGTCACTACACGACGTGCCCCTCAGGGTCCCGTGTCGCCTGCGAGCGAGTGAGGTGCAGCAGCGCCACCACTCCGAGGCCGGCCGTGAGGGCGGCGCCCACCCCTGGGTGACTCACACCACCGGTCAGCGTCCCGGACGTCTCCGACTTTCCGTCAGCACGCCAGGACGCCAGGTCAAGAACATCACCCTGACCACCCGTTGCCGAGCACTTCAGCGTCGGGCTGGCCAGCGCTGAGTCCTACGGCCTCCAATCCGTATCCCGGTGAGCGTCGTTCGACCGCGGTTGGCGGTCGGCCCTGCCTCATAACTGGGAAAGGAATCACGTGACTCGCACAGGTACCTGGCGTCCGTCCAACAGTCGGGCCAGCGCGTCGATCTCTTCCTCAGGCAGGGCGATGGCGGCCAAGCGGCGGGCGCGGGTGACAGCGACGTACCAGACACGCAGCACCTCGTCGGTGGCCGGATCCGAGTTGGCCCATCGTTGGACAGTTCCAAGGTCGGGCAGCAGTAGCAGGACCCCGTCGGCTTCGTCGCCTTTGAGCTGGTGGACGATGTTGGTGCGTATGCCGGTGGCCTGCTGGGAGCGGGACAGGGTGGGTTTTCCTGCAGGGCGGCCCTTGCCGCCCTGCGGAGCGGCCCCGGGCAGAGGGGGCCAGGACTTCATGGCCTGCCACACCTGTGAACCCCATTCCTTGTGGGGTGCAGGCAGGCTGTACAGGAACGCGAAGGCCGTGCGATGGATCTGACCGGCCGACAGGCGGTGGGCAGCCATGATGCGGTCGAGGCCGCCGGTTTCGCCTGGGTACCAGTATCCGAACAGGGCGCGTACGGCGATGGTGCAGGCCCGGGTGAGGTCGTCGCTCGAGGCGTCCGTGGTGTGGACAGTGGTGCGGGCCCAGGCCAGGCTGGTGATGGCGTTGGTGTTGGGCTTTTCCCGGGTGATCCCCGGCAGGGTGGCGTATTTGTAGGCGGTCACGAGGCAGTCCTTGGCCTCGATGGCGTACTTCTCGGCGCGTGCATGGAAGACATCGACGATGCCATCACCGGTCGGGGCGTGGAGGTGGCGGCTGCCAGAGGTGGCGAACCGGGTGGGTAGCAGCAGGACAGGGATGTCGTCGTCGCGTGTGACGGACGTGTCCGGTGGGCGTTGTCCCGTCCGTAGGGTGGCCGCCAGGCGGCAGATGACGGGAGAGCTTCGCCAGTTGCCCGTCAGGCGGTGAGGAGTGTGGGACAGGCGGGCTGCGAAGTTCCCCAGTGCGTGCGGTTCGGCGCCGCGCCAGGCGTAGATGGCCTGGTCCGGGTCGCCGACGAGGATGAGTGGCAGGCCGGCGTCGTGCAGTAGCTGGAGGATTGCCAGGTCGGCGGCGGAGCAGTCCTGGGCCTCATCGACGATGATCTCCGCGAACCGAGAGCGCAGTGGGGTCAGTAGCTTGGCGGCCCCGGCGTTGCGCAGGTTCCACAGGGCCAGCTGCCGCGCCTCATGCCCGGTGAAGTAGCCCTGTCCGCACAATGACTTGCGGGTGGCGGAGATCTTTTCCTGCCATGCCAGGCGGTTGTAGGCGCTGGCCTCGATGAGCTGCCTGGTGTCGTAGTCGAGCCTGTCCCAGACCACCTCCTCGCGCGCCGGTTTGGGCGAAGGGTGCAGGGCCATGGGGAAGCGGTGCAGTGAGATTTCGCGGTCCATACCCTGCACCGGGGCCTTGATGCTCGCCCACGAGTCCAGAAGCCGGGGAACGGGCTCGGCAGGACGCAGAGGTTTGACCAGGAACTCCCACAAGAATGAATCGAGCGTGCCGATGAAGTGAGGCGCCTGGACGAGGTCGGCGCGGCCCGCTTGGCGGCAGCGGCGGGCCATCTGATCCCGCGCCACCCGAGTGAACGAGATCAGCGCCCGGCCTTGGCGTAGCAGCTTTCTGGGCGACTGCAGATGGCGGTTGGTGATCACATGCGTTTTGCCCGCGCCTGGGCAAGCGGGCACGTAGGCGGGAGCGGTCAGCGTTGTTGCGGTGTTCTGCTGTGCCTCCGCGTCGGCTCGCACCGCCCTCGTGAGCACCGGCTCGCTCATGGCGCGATCCCCTCGTCAGGGTTGTCGATGGCGGTGATGAAGCAGATGGCATCCGCAAGGTAGTCGGGCACGGTGAACTGCACTGCCGGATTGGCCAGCACATCGGCGAGCTCCTGGGCGAACCGGCCTTTGGAGATCTCGGTGCCCCTAACGACCTGCTCGTCCGCACCCGTGACAGTCCGACTGCCCTTCGCGACGAACAACTCCCCGAACGCCAGGGCGGGATCCTTTGCCTGTGTGACCTGCTCCCAGCGTTCCGTCGAGCGCGGCGCACACCGCAGGAACGCGGCCTTCAAAGCGGCGATGTTGTGGGCCGACCACAGAGCGGGTTCCAGCGTGCGGGGCGCCGCGGCCAGGTGTAGCTCACCAGACGAACCCCACCGGAGAGGAAGCGCCCGCAACGACTGCAGCCGGCGTGGTTCCGGCTGGTCGGGTGCCACATCGGTGTCGGTGATCAGTGCTACCCGCCGTCCCAGGCTCATCCCGTCCACGGGTGCCAGAAGCACCCGCAGATAGACCTCGAAGCCGACGCCGTCGACGATCACTCGGGTGGTGCCGAAGAAGCGTTCCAGTGCTTCGGACGCCTCCCGGACTGCTTGTTCGTCGGCACCCGCAGGGGCTGCAAGCACCCGTTCGGCCAGGGCGGGCAGCAGAAGAAGTTCGGAAATGCCCTCCACCAGAATCGCTCGTGAGGCGAACAGTAGAGCGCTCTTCGTGGCATCTAGGTAGCGGTCCAGATGCCGTATTCGATCCGGGCTCAGATGCAGCCGGGGAATAGGCAAAGGACGTGCCTGCCAGCCGCCGGACAACCCGGCCGGGCACCGGGCCATGATCACCAGATTCTCAACGCTGGCGGCGGCCGACAGGATCGGGGAATGAGTCGTGACTACCACCTGCAGGTGCCCGGCTGGCTGGGACGGGTCACCGGCAGGCCGGCAGCGCGAGGCCCGCGCCCGCTGCTGCAGGTAGCGCAGCAGCAGCGTCTGTAGTTGCGGATGCAGGTGCGCCTCAGGCTCCTCGACCAGCAGCAGAGTCAGGTCGGCCTCCGCCGCTGCGTCCAGCTCCGCCACTACCGTGGCGATGAACAGGGCGTTGGCGTAGCCCAGCCCCGAGGCCGACAGCGGAAGAGGCTGGCCGACAGCATCACCCAACAGCACCCGCAGCGACCGAGCGATCGACGCAAAGGTGGGCTCAGCCAGGGCCAGTTGACTTGTCTGAGGGTGTGCGCCGACGGTCATATTCCGCAGCGGCTCATTGATCTTCTCGCTGACTCTAGCCACGTCCGGGTCCGCGGCCACCTTCTTCAGATCGCTGCCGATCCGCTCCACGAAGGCATCAACCCGCTCGTCGTCCCCCAATAGCCCGCGAAGGATCATCCGCACCCGGTCCCCGCCCGCCGAGGCCAGCTCTCGCTCCGCGTCGCGCAGCGCGGGCAGGTAGACATGCCGCACGCCGCCACGAGCCGGAGGATCGCCTGTGACAGGGAGGCCCACGCCCTGCGTCCAGACGGTACTTCCCCGGCGTCCGCCCGGCTGCGGAGGTGTCCAGGACACCTGCCACCGCGCGGTACGGCTATCGGGAGCTCCTTCGGGCACCAGTGTCTCCAGGTACGCCCCACTGTGCTGCGGGCCGATGCCTGCCACGTCCAGTTGCAGGAGAGGGCCGCCCAGCGTGGCCGCGGCCTGGAGGACGTCCGCTTCTTCGAAGTACCGCATCCGGCGCCCATCCAGGGGATCCGTGAGTAGCCGGAGCGCGTCGATCACGCTCGACTTGCCCGCGTTGTTCTCCCCGACCAGCACCGTAACTTCCGGCCGCAGCGGGATCTTCATCCGCTCGCACGATCGGAATCGCTCTACCAACACCTCGGCCGCGTACACCGCTCGTCCCACCCCTGATCTGTGGCTCAGAGCAACAGTGGGCATATGATAATGGGCTTTATGTGGTGTGGTCTGTTCGATATCTCCAGCACTTCTTGCCGCAAGGGCGCGTCGAGTCCTGGCCGCTCGGTCATGGTTTCCCGGTGTGGCATCCGTCGGCGGCCCGATCGGGAGACCATAAGCGCCGTCCGCTACGTGCATGCCGCATGGCGGGACCCCGCCGTGAAGAACGTTGAACGATCATGGTCTCCGTGGCCGATGCGGTGAGGTGAACCCGGCAGTGCGGAAGGTGTTCCGGATTTCCGTCAGGGGTTCGCGGTCGCGGTTGAGACGGAGCTTGTTGGTGAGGAGGACGGCCCAACGGCCCTGGGTTGGGCTGATCCACATGCCCGTGCCAGTGAAGCCGTAGTGGACCCAGATGTCCTCGGCCGGGTCGGTGCCGGGGGCGGGGTGCCAGAAGAGGCCGCGAGCGGGGTCAAGTGCGCCTGTTTGGATGCGGAGGGACTCCTTGATCCAGCTGGGGCCGAAGCCGGCCGGGGTGGGTCTGAGCATGTGGCGGAGGAAGCGGGCCAGGTCGTCGAGCACCGAGAAGGTGCCGGCGATACCGCAGACGTCGTCGAGGAGGCGGGCGGAGAAGTCGTGGGCGGTGCCCTTGAGGTGGATGCCGGTGGTCTCGTCGTACTCGGTGGGGGCGCAGCGGGTCGACTCGGCATCGGGGAGGGGGCCGAAGCGGGTTTGCGTCATGCCCAGGGGGTTCCAGATGCGGTCGGTGGCGAGCTGGTCCAGGGGCTGGCCCGAGAGGTGTTCGGCGAGGTAGCCGAGGACGAGGGCGGCTCGGTCGGTGTACTCGACGGCTTCGCCGGGCGGGCGGTGGAGGGTCTCGTGGAGGACGCCGTCGCGGATGTCCTGGGGGTCGGTGCCGTAGAGGTTCTTCAGGTTGGCGCGCAGTGGCAGGCCGGCGGTGTGGGTGAGGAGGTGGTGGGCCGTGGCCCGGGCTAGAGGGTGGCCTGCGACTTCGTCCCAGAAGGTGCCCAACGGGGTGTGGAGCTGGAGCTTGCCCTCTTCGATCAGGGTGCCGATCGTGGACCAGACGGCGAGGATCTTGGTGAGGCTGGCCACGTCGAAGACGGTGTCCAGCCGCATCGGCTCGTCCGGGTGGTCGGGGTCTAGGAGGCCGACGGCTCCGCTGGCCTCGATGCCGTCGGCGTTCCCGACCGCCCACACTGCGCCGGGGTAGACCTCGTCGCGTACGCCGGTCTGGAGGAGGTCTTCGATCCGGTCGGTGATGTGGGTCATGGTCTCCCGATCGTCGTGGGCCGCGGGTGGTCCACTGGCCAGGTTAGTGACGCGGCCCGGGCGGTGCCGACTGCGCCACGGGTGGTGTCAGGCGAGCCGCCGGCCGAGGTCGGCGATGGCCGTGGCGGTGGTGCTGAGGGGGAAACGGGCGGCGTTGGTGCGGCCGGATGCCCGGAGCATCTCCAGGAGGCCGGGGGTGGTGCGCAGGCGGTGGAGGTCGTGGGCGGCGGTGGCGGGGTTGGTGAAGTCGGTGGCCAGGCCGGTGCCGGATAGGGCTTCGCTGAGTCCGGGGACGGGTTGGTAGAGGACGGGGAGCCCGCAGGCTTGGGCTTCGAGGGCGACGAGGCCCATGGCCTCCAGGGTCGTGGAGGGCACGGCGAGTACGTCGTGGTCGGCGAAGACCTTCCACAGTTGGGCGCGGCGGAACCAGCCGAGGTAGCGGACGTGGACGCCGAGCTGGCGGATGACCGGGGCGAGGTCGAGGAACTGGGCGCGCGGGGCGGCGATGCTCAGCTCGACCGAGCGGGTGGCCGCGACAGCTTGGAGGAGGGGTTCGAGGCCCTTCTCGGAGCTGAGGCGGCCTGCGAAGAGGATCCGCAGGTGGCTGGTGGGACGTCGGGCGGGCCGGGGCGGTGGGCTGGTGAGGAGACGGTCGGGGATGCCCCAGGGGATCTTCTCGATCTTGCGCCTGTCCGTCTTGGGGGCGAGCTTGAGCAGGCGGTCGGCCATGGCGCCGGTGGGGACGACGATCGCGTCGGCAGCGGAGGCGGTCTCGCGGAGAACGCGTAGCTGCGTGGTGTGGTTCTCGGCGTGCAGGAGGTCGGTGCCGTGGACGAAGGCGATCCGGGGGTGGGCGGGCAGGGCGCGCAGGAGGGCGGGGGTGGCGCCGAAGGCCAGGTGGTGCAGGTGCAGCACGCTGATCTGGCGCGGGTCGATGGCGGCCGTCATGGCGTGGCGCAAGTTGGTGACGTACCGGCTGAAGGCGTGGCCGTCGAGACACTTGCCGGAGGCGTGCAGCAGGTCGATGCCGGCCGGGGTGCGGGGTCGGGGGCCGTCGGGGGCGAGCATGAAGGCGTGGGCGGGGATGGCGGGCTGGGTGCCGGCGTAGAGGTCGAGGAAGAGTTCGACGCTGCCGCCGGGGCTGGGGAACGGCAGGTCGAGAGCGGTGGCAACGACGCGGTTCACCGGCGGCCTCCGGGATTCTCCTCGTAGAGGCGGGACGTCTCGATGCCCTCGCTGGTGCGGTACTTGAGGCCGTGCTGCTGGTAGCTGGCGGGGGAGCCGTGGGTGCGGAGGAAGACGAGCTTGCCGAAGGTCATGCCGGGCCGGACGAGTACGGGGCGGGTGGCTCGTATCTCCAGGGTCCAGTGGATCGCATGGCCCTGGTGCCCGAGTGGCGCGGAGACGTGGACCCAGATGCCGAGGGAGCCGGTGGTCCGGTCGCCGTTGAGGAGTTGGGCGTACGTCTCGGAGCCGGTCCGTTCCAGGGTGTGGCCGAGGTAGAGGTGGCCGGGCTCCAGGACGTACCCGTCGTCGGGGAGGGTGAGCTCGGAGAAGGCGGTGGGACTGGCGGCGTCGAGGTCGCCCTCGCAGACGCGGAGCGTGCTGCCCAGGCGCCAGTCGTACGCGTTGGGGGACAGGCGGTCCGGGTCGTACGGGTCGATGGTGATGCGGCCCGCCTCGCGGGCGGCGGCAATGGCTGGTCCGGTGAGGATCACGAGGTCACCGCCGTACCGTCGAGGTCGCGCCAGTACGAGGAGGGCTGGGGCCCGGAGGCAGCCTGGTACTTGCCCTCGTACAGATCGATGGCGCCCTCGGAGACGAAGAACATGATCTGCCCGATCTTCATCCCCGCGTAGACGCGCACGGGACGGGTCGGGGTGAGCATCAGCGTCCACTGGCCGTGGAAGCCGATGTCACCGATGGGCGCGGTGATCTCGACGAACAGCCCCAGTCGGCCGACGGAGGAGCGACCGAAGAGCAGGGGGACGAAGAGGTCGGATCCCACCTCCTCCAGGGTGTGGCCGAGGTATAGCTCGCCGGGCTGGAGGACGTGGCCGTCGTCGCCGATCTCTGTGCGGCGGGTGGGGTTCGGGCGGTGGGTGTCGAGTACCTGGTCGGTGTAGGTGAGCAGGGTCCCGCCCAGGCGGACGTTGTAGCTGTTCGGGTTGACCTGGGTCGACGTGAAGGGGGAGATGTGCAGCCGTCCGTCCTTCGAGGCGGAGGTGATCTCGGGCCCGGTGAGGATCACTGGTCGTCTCCGTTGGTCAGGATGCTCCGGATCGCCGAGCCGAGGCTGAGGCCGGCGGGGTGGGCTCGACTGCCGAGACAGGTGTCGGCGAGGTAGTCGGTGGTCAGCACGCTCGTCAGCCCGGCGGGGAGCGGATCGGGGGATGTGATCAGGGGTCCTGCCTGCTCGGTGAGGTGAGTGAGCAGGGCAGCGGGGTCGTCCCGGAAGGCCGGCGCAACCTGGGCCTCGACCAGGTTGTTGTCGAACGGCTCGATGGCCAGCAGGTCTCCCGCGGTGAGGACTTTGCCCAGCAGCGTCGTGCGCACGGCGGTCTCGTTGAGGACGACCGCCTCGCTGCCTAGTCCGTTGCGTAGCCGGTCGGCCAGTTCGCGGAGCAGGACGCGGCGGTCGAGCGGCTTGTTCCGATGGGGAGAGGCGAGACGGCCCAGCGGCTCAGCCAGCTGTGCGTCGATGGAGGAGATCTGTTCACGGACGGAGGCCAGCTCGGTCGGCAGGACGGTCTTCGAGGTGTCAGGGAAGCGGGCGGTCCGTCCGACCCAGCCTTCGGGGGAGCGCTCGGCGACTGCGTAGCCGACGGCGAGCTCCTGGCCCTTGAGCACGAGGGTGCTGCCGACCCGTTCGGGTCCCGTGTGTTCGCTGTGGCAGTGGCCGGCGAAGACCACGTCGAGGAAGGGGCACGCCTCGGCGAGCTGGAGGTCCTGCTCGAAGCCGGAGTGGCTGAGGAGGACCCATGAGTCGACCTCGTGGTGGTGCGCGAGCATCAGCTCGCGCAGAGCGTGGACGGGGTCGGTGACGCGGTGGGCGGACCGCTGCCCGGCCGGGATCGAGTTGAACGCCTGCGGGCCGATCACGGCCGTGACGGCCGTCCGTCGGTCCGAGATGTCCACGATGCGCAGACGGCGGAAGAGCGCGTTGCCGGTGGAGTCCTCGACGACGTTGGCGCATACGGTCCGCTGGTGGAGGCCCGGCTCGAAGTAGTGCGGCCAACCGTGGTTCCCGGGAGCGACGACGTCGTACAGGGCGAGCAGGATGTCCCGTTCGAGCCCGCCCCGGCCGAGGCGGTAGTACCCGGTGCCCTCGAAAAAGTCGCCGCAGTCCACCAGCAGGCTGTCCGTGCGTGCCTGGTGGAGGTGCCCGAGCAGCGGGCCGCCGGCACCGAGGGCGGAGTGGACGTCGGTGGTGGCCATGATCTGCCGTAGGGAACGGGCCGTGGTCATGGCGCGACCTCGCAGATGTCGGCGCCGAGGTGGAGGAGCTTGCCCGGCAGGTCGGCGTGGCCGCGGCGGAGCTGGTCGACTCCGCCGAGGGTGGTGATGCCGCGGGCGGTCAGGGCGGCGACCATGAGTGCGGAGCCGGTGCGGATGTCGGTGGCCTCTACCCCGGCTCCGGTGAGGCGTTGCGGGCCGGTCAGCCGGCATTCGGTGGGGGAGATCTCCTCGATCTTCGCGCCGAGCCGAGCCAACTGGGGCAGCAGGTTCCCGTGGCGGCCGGGGTTGATGGAGTCGGCGAACAGGTGTGTCCCGGGCTGGCCGAGAGCCAGTGCCATCAGGGGAGGTTCGAAATCGGCGTCCAGGCCGCCGGTGGCGAGTGTGGCGATGGCGCGAAGGGGACGACCCTTGGGCCGGGCGGCGCTTCCGTCGACCAGGAGGCCGTCCTCCCGTACCGAGGTGGGGATGCCCAGCCGTTGCAGGGCTGCCTGCAACGGCACCACATCCCGACCTTGGACGCCCTCGATGCGCGCGGTCCCACCGGTGGCGGCGACGGCGCAGGCCAGGGTGCCTGCCTCGATCTTGTCGCCTGGTACGCGCCAAGCCGGAGCCTCGGCCGGTGATGCCGCTGCCGGGCTCAGGTCCAGGACCTGTTCGCCAGCTCGGGCCTCCCATCCCGCCGAGCGCAGGGCGTCCAGCACGGTGATGACTTCTGGCGACAGGTTCGGCCGACCGAGGTGCAGCGCACGGCCCGCGACGACCGCACGCAGGACGGCGACGACCGTCGCACCGCGCGACCGGAACGGCAGCGTGTGGGTGACCGTTCCGGTGGTGGGTCGACCGGCCGCGACGTCATAGCCCTCGTCATGGACGGCGACACGGTCACCGAACGCCTCGTACACCTTGAAGTGCAGGTTCATGCCGCGCTCCCCGATCCGGCATCCCCCGGGCCAGGGCAGCCGGGCGCTCCCTTGTAGGGCGAGGAGTGCGGGCACCAGGTAGTACGACGCGCGGATACGCGCGGCCGGGGCCAGGTCGGGTTCCGCGGGTACGGCGTCAGGGGCCATGATCACCACGCTGTCGTGCCGTCCCACAGCTCGGGCGACGTGCCAGCCCGCTCCTTGGATCAAGGTGAGCATCCAGTGGACGTCGGCGCTGGCGGGGACGTTCTCCAGCTGGATGGTCCGGCGCACGGCTGCTGCGGTGGCCAGCAGCGGCAGGGCGGCGTTCTTGGAGCCATCTACGGTGACCGAACCGGAGAGGGGCCTCCCCGGACGTACGGCGATGACCTCCGCGCTCGTCGCAAGAGCTCGATGAGGTGCCATGTTCAACTCCTTTGCAGGGGAGGTTGCGTGATGGATGGCGTGACCGAGGTGGGTACGGACAGATCGAGCTCGGCCCAGCAGGATTTGCCGCCGGCGCTGTGGTCGACGCCGTGCCGGTCGGCGAGTGCGTCGATGATCAGCAGCCCGCGGCCGTCCTCGGCGTCCGTACGGGGTGGGCGTGCGTGGGGGAGGGCGGAACTTCGGTCGCGGACCTCGAAGCGCAATCGGCTCCCGCGCAGGCGAGCGGTCACGGAAGCAGCTCCGTTTCCGGTGTGCTGAACGGCGTTCGCCAGCAGTTCGCCGGCCACGGCCTCTGCTACGTACATGCCGTCGGTGCCGATGACCGAGCGCCAGCCTCTGATCTCGTTCATCACCTGATGCCGGGCACGAGCGGCGCCCTCGGGCGTACTCGTGACGGTCAGCGTGACCTCGTGCACTTCCATGAGCAGCCTCCTGGAGGGGTGCGGTCCCACTAGGCAAGCGGGTCATGAGGCGGACCCGCGATGCCCCGCGCAGCCCCTGCATCGTTCATGCACGTTGTGCATGGCCGACAAGTTCCTTGCAGATAGGCTCGGTTGAGCAGGCAGGATCGGTCTCGGCAGAAGGGGCCGTGGCGGAGATGGTCGACACGCAGGGCGAGGTGCACCGGATCGGTGAACTGATCCGCCGGGCTCGGGTCTTACAGGGCCGCTCACAAGCGGACGTGGCCGGCGAGCTGGGATATCACCAGTCGAAGATCAGTCGACTGGAGGGCGGACGCGGAACGGACGACATCCGGGTTCTGCGCGACGTCGCCCGCATCCTGCGCATTCCCCCGGCGCGACTCGGTCTGGCGGAGGCCGCCCCGGAAGCCGATCCCCACGATCCGGAGACAGAGGAAATGCTGCGCCGCCGTACCTTCCTTGCCGCCAGCGTCACCGCACTCACAGCCTCGGTCGCGCCGACGGCTGCGCACCCCGCGCTCGTCCAGGCACTCCTGCCGGGGATGCCGACGACTCCGACGACGGAAGCGCCGGAGTCCGGGGAACTACGAAACCGGGCAACGGCCATCCGGCGCCTCTGGAGCACGTGCGACTACGCGGAGCTGGAGCGGACCCTTCCCGGCCTGATCACCGATCTTCGCCACTGCATCGCCGAATCCCCGCAGGCCGAGGAGCTTCCCCGCTTCCTGGCCACGGCCTACCAGACCTCGGCCAGCCTCCTGCTGAAGCAGGGAGACCCCGGCACGGCGTGGCTCGCCGTCGGGCGCGCGATGGCCGAGGCCGAACGCTCAGGTGATCCGCTCGTCCTCGCCGCCAGCGTCCGCCTCCACGCGCACGTCCTGGTCCGCGAACAACATGCTGGCCAGGCCGTCACGCTGATCAAGCACACGGCCTCACAACTCGCCGGTGCGTACGACCGGCAGCCCCACCACCACCTCTCCGTGGTCGGGTTGCTGCTACTGCGCGGAGTCACGGCTGCCAGCAGGGCCGGGGACCGCGCTGCCACGTCAGAGTTCCTGGCCGAGGCCAAGGAGGTGGCGAAGTACGTCGCCCTGGACCACCCCGACGCCTGGGCCAACTTCAGCCCCACCAACGTGGCTCTCCACGAGATCAGCGCGGCCGTGTCCTTTGGCGACGCGGGCGTCGCCATCGACATCGCCCGTCCGCTCATGCGCCGACACATCCCGGTTCCCGAGCGCCGGGCCGCACTGTGGGTGGAAGCCGCCCGTGCCTACGCGCAGCAGGGCCGCCTCGCCGACGGCTACCAGGCCCTGCGGATCGCGGAGACCTGCGCAGCCCAGGACGTACGGCGACCAGCCGTCCGGGACCTGGTCGCCGACATGGCAGCGCGCGACCGTCGGCGTACGCTGCCAGAGCTCCACTACTTCAGCCGCCGACTGGGAGTACCCGCGTGACCGAGCCGCAGCGCAAGCCCTTCCTGTACGTCGTCGTCTGCGCGGCCGGGATCGCGGGCGACGTCGGCAAGCTGATCGACGCCGCGCACGAGCGGAGCTGGGACGTCGGCGTCGTCGCCACCCCGCAGGGGCTTCCCTTCCTCGACGTCGCCGCGGTCGAGGAGCGGACCGGTTACCCCGTCCGCTCCGCCTGGCGCGCGCCCGGGGACGCACGGTCCTTCCCACCCGCTGATGCGGTCGCCGTTGCCCCGGCAACCTTCAACACGGTCAACAAGTGGGCGGCCGGATTCGCGGACAACCTCGCCCTCGGCATCCTCTGCGAGGCTCCGGGCATGGGCATCCCCACCGCCGTCCTGCCCTACGTGAACACCGCCCTCGCGGCCCACCGCGCGTACCAGCGGAGCCTTGCAGAGCTGCGCGAGATGGGTGTTCTGGTCGGCAGCTACGAGCCTCACCGCCCGAAGTCCGGCGGCGGTGCCGACCGCTTCCGCTGGGAGGAAGCCGTTGACCTCCTGGCTCCGTTGCTGGCGGCAGGGGCCGCCCACCACTGATCCTGCGACTGCCAGTGGGTAAGGCCTGCCGGACTTGCGCATCGGGAATGCCTGCGACCGGTGACCGGGAGGTACCCGGTCACCGGTCGCAGAGTGCTGTTCCGGGCCCGTCAGTCTTCGTAGGGGAGGTATATGCCGCCATCCGGAGCGGCGATGGCGCACAGGCGCTCGTACTCGGTGCGGTCTTCCTCTGTCATGTGCGGGAGTACGTCCATGACCATGCGGGCTTCGGGGTGCCGGGCGAAGTACGAGAGCACGAGCTTGGTGAGGGCCTGCACGGCCTTGTCTTGTTCGAGGGCGGCCGCGGCGTTGCGGGCGGTCAGTGCTGCCACGGCTTCGAGTTCGGCGCGCGTGGCCTGGAAGGCGGTCGTCTGTTCGGCCTGGGTGAAGGGGCGCCCGTCACTGTGGGACCAGGTGTTGGTGTCGGGTCGGAGCTTGAAGTCCGCGTCCAACAGCAGGGCGATGATTTCGATGCGCAGTTCGGTTTCGGGCATGCGGGGGTTCCTTACGGGATGGGGCCGGTGGTGATGTTTTTCAATGCTCCGGAGAAACCCCGGTTTGGCTGACCGGGGATCGTCGGCTATGTAGGGACGGACACGTCCTGGCGTCAGCGCCGGCGGGAGGCATTGTTCGCGGGCTTCGGAGCCGGTTGTGTGGTCGCCGCGTGCCGGGGGAGCGATGCTGCGGGATCGGCAGGAAGGTGCGCGAGACGGCGGAGACGCCAGACGAGGACGTCGCTGACGGAGGTGGCGCTGTCCAGCTCCCGGTGCCGCGTGGCTTCTGCGAGGAGATGGGCTGGGTTGTGGCCTGCGGCCCGGGTATCGGCGAGTGTGGCCGCCAGGGCGGGCCAGCCTGGCTCGGCCAGAACTTGTTCGGCGATCTCGGGCAGCGCCTGGCGTAGGACGGCTGCCTGTCGTCGCTGCAGTTGCAGGGAGCGGCCTCGCTGGTGGAGCACGGACATCGGCTGGGCGGCCGCGATCTCGTAGGCGGCGCGCAGGTGTTCGGCGGCTTGGTGCGCGGCTTCGGCTTGCTGGGCGTGCTTCTTTTTGGCGTGCCAGTTCGCCGCCGCGGTGACGAGGAAGAACGCGGTGTCGATGAGCATGGCGGTGGTGGCGCCGTCCTCTCCGATGCCGAGGGCTGATCCGCTGTGGGCGAGGTCGTGCGCGGCCTGGCGCAGGGCGCGGTCGTGCCCGCGTACGGCGCGGACGTGGGAGCGGGAGGCCCGTTCGAACGCGAATGCTGCATCCCGGAGTTCTCGTCGGGTATGGGCGGCGGAGGTCTCGGCGAGCGCGTCGAGGACCTCGCCAGCTGCGGCGATCCGGGCTGCTACCGTGCCGTCGTCGCCGTGCTCGATGAGCAGCAGCACCTGCCAGGTCGCCGTGGTCGCGCGGCGGCGGGCGTACGCCGGGCCGGTCACCGGCGGGAGAGCGGGCTGCTCCAGTGAGACGACTTCGTCGGAGGAGGGTTCTGCCGACGGGGTCCAGCGTTCGCGGATGCGGGGCAAGGAGAGGTCGGAGGCGAGCTTGGATCCTGAGTAGAAGACGGGCTCGCCGTGCTTGTTTCGGTCGTCGGGCAGGGCCGCGGTGTAGCCGAGGAGGTCCCCGGACGGTGCTACGCGCTGCTTTACGAGGACACTGGCATGGGTGAGGCGGCCGAAGAACTCCTCCTCGCTCCGGGCACCGGCTGCCGCTCGTCGGACGCTCTCGCGCAGTTCCTCCCTCGGGGTGCGTTCCCGCTGGTGGCGGGCGGCTTTGTGGCGCTCGGCGCTGGTGGGGCGCTGGGCTGCGGTTCCGTCACCGGTGTTGAGGCGGCGCAGGCCGTAGTCGGCCTCGATGAGACGGGCTTCGGCCTGGGAGCGCTTGGCTTCGTTGTGGCGGCGGGGCCGCCGGCCGTCCTCGCGGACGGTGGTGGCGATGATGTGGATGTGGTCGTCGGCGTGGCGGACGGCTGCCCAGCGACAGGCGGCGGTGTCGGCCTCGGGGGCCATGCCGGTGGCGGCAACCATGCGGCGGGCGATGTCGCCCCATTGCTCGTCGCTGAGGATCGGGTCCTCGGGCGCGGCACGTACGGACAGGTGCCAGACGTGCTCGGTGGGGCGCCGTGACTTGGGAAGGGCATCGACAGGCTGGTCGAGGAGCCTTTGCAGGTCCGCGTAAGTAGCTTTCGGGTCGCGTCCGGGGTCGGGGACGAGGCTGTCCCAGGCCGCCACGAGGTGCGGGTCGGTGTGTTCCTCGTGGGTGCCGGGGCCGTAGAGGTAGCGGATCAGGCCGATGGTGCGGGTGCCCATCTTGTGGATGCGGGGGATCATCCGGTGGGAGTCTCCGCTTCTACGTATCGCTGGGTGAAGTCGTCCACGCGCTCGGCGGTCCGCTGGACCGCGTCGAGGACCGCCTTGGCGTGGGGGGCATCGGCGCCGGAGTTCAAGACGGTGGCGACCTGGTTGAGGTTTCTGCCGATCTGGCCGAGGGCCCGGCGCAGCGCGAACAGCTCTCTGACCATGTCCCGGTGGGTGGCGATCTCGGCTTCGGTGTGTTCGAGGTCGCGTGCGGCCTTCAGCGCAGAGTGGGCGAGGAAGCTGGCGATGCTCATGTGGCAGGCAGACGCGGCGTGGGTGAGGAGCTGGAATTCGTCGTCGTTCATGCGGCAGCTGGGCTGGTGCATGCGCTTCTTCTCGGCGAGTAGGCGTTCACGCTGGCGCACGTGCGATGTCGTTGGGGCGGTGTGCGTGCAGCGGGGGGTGTGGCAGGTGTGCTGTCCCTCCGATTCGTGGTGCGGTCCGGCCTCGGCCGCGTCCCGAAGGACCGGCGCCTCCTGGTGCCGGTCCGCTCCCGCCACCCCTGGGGCGGGGGAGCCCAGAGCATTGCTCCCGACGGGAGCAATGCTCTGGGTACAACTTGCTCCTCCTGAGGCTGGAAGCGAGGGCATCTGCTCGTCGTGGCTGGGACCGTCGTGCGGTGGGTTGTGCATGCGTGTCCTTGAAGCGGTAGAGGCTGGTCGTGTGAAGGGGCTGTTGGGCGGGGTCGACCGGTTGGGGACCGCTCGCTCGTGACGCGAGACGCTGCCGGTGCTGTCCGGGGACCGGGCGGGGACGGTCCCCGTTTAGGGGAGGCGCTCGGTCCCCAGCGGCAGGGGCGTGGGGGACCGGTCCCGTCTCGGTCCCCGACGTGGTGACCTGACGGTCCCCGACGTGGTGACCTGACGGTCCCCGAACCGCCGCAGGGTGGTCCCGGATGGTGGGGACCGTGGGGACGGTCCCCACTGAGTCGGGGGACGTCAGGCGAGGTGACCTGCGGAAACAGAGTTGGGGACCGGTCCCCGTGGTGGCCGGCGCGCGCAGCGCAATCAGGAGACGGTCCCCGATCGACTGCTGTCGGTCCCCTCCTGGGGGAGGGCGCTGTCAGGCGGGACCGGGGTCAGTTTGGGGACCGGGACCGGGTTGGGGACCGTGATGGGGACGGGACCGGGACTGGGGTGGGGACGGTCCCCGAACGGCTCGGGTCAGTGGTTCGGTCCCCACGATGACGGGGACTGACCCGGGTGGGGACCGTGGTGGTCAGGAGCCCGACGGCTGGGTGCGTCGGCGGTCCGGGCCGGTGAGGATGACGCGGGTGGTCATCTCTGCCAGGCGGGAGGCGACGCGGTCCCCGACTGCGTTGCGGAGTTCCGCGATCGGCAGGTTGGTGGTGATCAGGGTCGGGAGCATCTCGGTGTAGCGGCGGTTGATCAGCCGGTACGTCAGCTCCTCGGTCCACTCGGACTGCTTGGCCGCGCCGAGGTCGTCCAGGATCAGCAGCGGGCACCGGCCGAGCTCTTGGATCTCCCGCTCGGGGTCGTGGTTGGGCCGGGGCCGGACCTGGGCGTAGAGGTCGGCGGAGGTGACCGCCTGCCAGCGCAGGCGTACTCCGGCGGCCAGCAGCGAGCGGACGGCTCCGTAGGCCTGATGTGTCTTGCCGATGCCGGTGGTTCCGGCGATCAGCAGCGAGGGGCCGTAGGCGATGCCCCGGGTACCGGCCGGCCCGTTTCGCCCGGCGCGGGTGACCGCCTCCACCCAGCCCAGGACTTCGGGTTGGGTGGCGAGTGCCTCGCGGTAGCGGGGCGGGATGCGGCGGTCGGCGAGTTCCAGGGCGGTCACCGGCTCCACTGTGGGCCCGGCGGGTGCGGTGTCGGGGTCGATGCCCTTGGCAGCGAGAATGGCCTGGAGACGGGCTGCCAGGGTGCCAGCACGCTGGGGTTCGCGGGTCGCGGTGGTCACAGCTGGCCTCCGTAAGCGGCTTCGGCGTCAACGGGGTTGGTGTACGGCTGAGGGGGCCTGCGCGCGCCAGTAGTGGCCTGGGGCGGGTTCATGGCCTCGTTGACCAGGCTGGGCAGCACGCTCGGGTGGAGGCTCTTGACGCGCATGCGCTCGACCCCGGCTCGGACGTGCTCTGGGTCGATGCCTTCGCGCAGCAGCTTGCCGATCTCCCGGCCGACATGGCCCAGAACGCTCTCAGGGGGACGCTTTCCGCACGCGGCGGCATACTCGCCGACCAGCTGGTGGGTCGTGGCGGTCTGGGGTGCTCCAGCGCCCCCCAACGGAGATCCTAGATCCCTGATCCTAGATCCTAGATCCGGACGATGAGGGCTCGGCGCGGGCTCTCGTACTTCTCCCTGATGCCGCTCGGAGGGCTCAGTGAACCCGTCCTGACCTGCGGATACGGGGATCATCGAAGCGGCATGAGATGTGGGTGCGAGCTCCGGGGCGGGTGCCTGATGGTGCACGGACGCCTCACGGAGCCCTCCCTGCGCCAGCGGTGAAGTCAGGGGTACCCGGCCGCCGTCGTGGTAGGGGCAGTTCGGGTGCCGGACACCGCTGGGGCGGTTGACCTTCTGGTGCTTGGAGAAGGTCACGATGTGCAGGTACCGCTTGCCGTCCTCGCCCTCGTACCGGCAGATGAGTTCATTGCCAGCGAGCTGGGTGAGGTCGTCCTCGACCTCGATCGGGCCGTGTTCGGGGCGCAGGGACCACAAGAGGCCCGCGATGACGGCGGACTGGTCCCGGAACCGGCCGTGGTCGTCGGCCTGGGTGAGCAGGCCGAAGAACGTCCGCTCCGCGGTGATGCTGACGGCGGCCAGCGATTCGGAGCTGAAGGCTTCCGGCTTGATGGTGCGGATGCGTGCCATGCCTATCGCCCCGCCTTCGCCTGCTGCTGGGACGGCGACGCCTGGGTGGGCGCGGGTGTGTGGACGGCTGCTTCGGCCGTAGTGTGGGGCATAGACGTTCCTCAGATCCGTTCAGGAGTGGGCGGTTTGGACAAGGGGCTCCCATCGGCTCTCGGCGCTGCAACGCCGGGAGCCGATTCCTTTGTCAGGGGTGCTTGGCCAATACAGCCACACCCAGCCCGCGCAAGTCCAGCGAATCCGCACTCGAAAAGCGTCAGAGTGCATCGCTGATCGCGAACGTCTTCACAGTAAGGGCGAATCCCCGGTTGACCAAAAAGTCGACGGCGCAGGGAGAGCGACGAAGATCGCACCCCGAAAGTCGTTGACCGGGGTAGGCGAGGCGATCTATGTTTCCGCCGCCGGAGCCACGGATGGTGTGCGTACCTCTGTGATCCGAGATGGGTCCTAGTTCCGCAATGGCCGCCTATGCGTGAATCGCCAGTTCGTTCTCCGCGAAACGGGCCCCAAAGTCCCATGTCTAGGCTTCCGCGATTACGTGAACCCGGGAACCCGAGCTACAACAGACGCATGCCCAGAAGAGCTACGGAAATCGGTCCCGCCGGAGACCGGACCGCCCACGCCATCGAGCGGCTGCGCACCTCGCGCGGATTCGCCCAGCGTGAGCTCGCTGCCCGTGTCACCGAGCTCGGCCACCCCATGACCAACACCATGCTGTCCCGCATCGAACGCACCCGCCGGCGCTGCGACGTGGATGACCTCGTCGCCATTGCGGCCGCCCTCGGTGTCTCCCCACTCGCCTTGCTCCAGCCCGCGCCGTAGGGGTCCGGGGTGGGTGCGCCGTGACGCCGCCCCGGCTTATACCCGGCGATCCCCGGTCAGCCAAACCGGGGATTCTCCAGACCATTGAAGTAGTCCGCTCCACCTGCCTGACAGCAAGCGGGGGTGGACTCGTCATGCCCGATGTCCGTCGCCACAGGCTGTCGACGGACGACCCCGAAGGTTTCGATACGTGCGAAGTGCTGCTTGTGACAGTGAATTGCTGGCGAATGTCCCTATGCCTCCCCCCGTGTCGCCGCTGCGGAGGGGTTTTCTGAACGTGCGTGAAGCCGCCGAATACCTGGGGCTGTCGCCCGCCACCCTTTACGTGTGGCGGCACCGCCGCCAAGGTCCGCCGAGTTTCCGGATGGGGCGGAGCGGACGCGTGATGTACCGGATCGAAACGCTTGACGAGTGGATCCGGGAACAGGAGCAGGCGGACTCCCGCAGTAACACTTCCCTAAATCCGGTGAATGCCGCCCCGCAGCGCCGCGCCGGGTACGCGGCCACGGCCTGACCGATCTACTCGGCCTTACCACCTGCCCTACGTCCAACCCTTGCCCCGAGGAATTCTTTGGCTGGATATATCGAAGACCGTTGGATCAAAAAGAAGAAGGATCCCGTCACCGGGAAGCGTGAGCGTACGACCCGTTACGGCAAGGGGTCTCGGTACCGTGTCGCTGGAATCCCGGGCGTCCGGGACATGTCGTTCGACGTGCTGGAGGACGCCAAGGGGTGGCTCCGGCGGTCCGGCACCGACAGCGAGCGGGGCGAGTTCGTCGACCCACGCGACGGCTCCATCACCTTGACGGACTTCGTCACGCGCCACTGGCGCGCCGGCGTTCGCGGCGCGCCCGGCACGGTCAAGCGAGTTGACGAGCGTGTACGACTCCACATCCTTCCGCACCTCGGCGCGGTGGCGCTGCGCGACGTGTCGGCGACCGTCCTGCGCGGCTACATAGCCGCGCTCGAAGGCGAGTGCTCTCCGCGGTACGCCCGGCAGATCCTCACCTCGCTGTCGAACATCTTCGAGACCGCGATCGACGACAAGCGCCTCGTGCGCAACCCGATGCGGGCCAAGACGGTGCGTTGGCCGAAGGCCCCCGACGAGGATCGTGACGCGTGGCCGCTGGCAACGGCACAGAGGGTGCGGGACGTGATCAACCCTCGCTACCGGATCGCGGTCGTCGTCGCGCTGGGGTGTGGGCTGCGCCAGGGCGAGGTGTTCGGGCTGTCGCCGAGGGACATCGACTTCGAACGCGGTGTCATCCGAGTGCGCAGGCAGGTGCAACTCCTCTCAGGGCGCCTCTACTTCGCCCTGCCCAAGGGTGGCAAGACGCGCATCGTCGACATGCCCCGCTCGGTGGCTGCGGAACTGGCCGCGTACTTCCCCGACCATCCGGCGGTCGACGTCGAGCTCCCCTGGGGCGGACCGGAGCCCGACCGGGAGAAGCAGAGCTCCCCGCTCATCCTCACGACGACGTACGGCAACGCCATCCGCGCCAACATCTTCAACGACGAGGCCTGGAAGCCTGCCCTCGCTGCGGCCGGAGTCATTCCCGCACGGGAGAAGGGTGCGCGGTGGAAGGCTTCGCGCAAGGACGGCTTCCATGTGCTCCGGCACACCTATGCCTCGGTCCTGCTCGAAGCGGGCGAGTCCATCGTCACGCTCGCCCGGTGGCTCGGTCACTCAAGTCCGACCATCACCCTCGACCACTACGCCCACTTCATGCCGGAAGCCGGCGGCAAGGGCCGGGCGGCCATCGACGCGCTGCTCGGCATGGTGCCCGAGTACGTACCTGACGGGTTGGTCGTGTCGTGAATAACGGTTGGCACTGCAGATGCTGTGCCAGATGTCGGGCAGGAGGCGGTGTGCGGTGGCCTGGTGAACGACAGACTTGGCCGAAGGCTCACACGGCACCGTCCATCTTGGTGGCGGCTGTTCGCACCTGCCGGTGGTGGTCCTGCTGCAGCTGCACAAGGAGGGGGTGGTTGCAGGGGAGGCTCTGAGCGATGTTGACCCGCACGCGCCAGTCCGTGTCACCCGCTAGGAGCTCCCTGCACAGTTCGAGTGTGGCCTCGTCCCCCTGTGGGCTTCTGGCAGCAAAACATCGGGCCCAAGCTTGCTGGTGGACGGCAAGGGTTGTCAGGGGCGGTAGATGGGCCGGGTCGAGATGGCCGAGTGCTCGTGCGATTAGACGGGCCTCGCCGTCTGTGGCATGAGATAGCTGCTTCAGGGCGATGACGGCGATGGCTGACGCTGTCGCTTCACTCGAAGCGCCCAGACGGGCAGCCGTGACGAGGGCTTGCGGACGGATCATGGGTGGGCTCATGAGGAAGCGGAAGCGGTCCAGTGGATGGTCTGGCAGGTTCTCGTCGGCAGGTACTGGCAGTTCCCCTCGCGCCGCTGCCAGAGCCAGTTCGGCGTAGGGGCGCCGCTGCTGAATGGGCAGCAACTCGGCGGCGTAGCCCAGCGCGGTGATCGCGGCACACTGATCGTCGCGATCACGAGGTGCTGTGATCTGTTCTGCGAGGGATTCGATCCTCGGCGCGATCTCCTCCACCGGCAGGAGCCGTGCACCGATCGCGATGAGGTCTGTCCCGCTGAGATTGCTGTCGCCGGCTCCGCCTTGCTGCAGCCAGTCGGCAACCGCCTGTCGACAGATGCCGGGCTCAGCGTCCGCGAGGAGGAGGAGCCGGACAGCACCTACCTTGCCGTCCATTGCGGCGGCCGTGCACTCCTTCGAGATCACCGATGCATGCTTGATGAAGAGGTCCTGGGCATGTCGTAGAACCTCATCGAGAAGGTAGTCGCTAGTCAGAGCGGCCCGCGCCAGGTCTTGCGCGGCCCCGGGGCCGAGAATTTCGTGGACGCCAGCCAGCGCGGCGAGGGCCCGGATCCGTGCCCTCGCGGTGTCCGCAGTGGTTCGCTCGATCACCCCCGGACTGCCAGCGGCCCGGCGAGCCTGTTCGGGTGTGGTGAGCACCGCGAGTGCCCTGATGATGCCCCAGGCGGACTCGGTCGGAGGGGTAACGGCCCTGGTTCGGGGAGTGGGTTTCTCTACCTCTCTGATTGCCTCTTCGATCCAGACTTCGGCGGTACTGTCGGTCAGGATGTCGGCCATCCGACCGGCGAGGGCGAAGGCACAGGTGCGCTCCCACACTGGCCGGTCACGAAGGTCTGCGGGCGGGGCCCAGGCAAGCGCTTCGGGAGGAAGAGCAGGAAAGAAGGTGCGCACCTGCTTGGCCGCGTTCGCGATGCCGGAGTTGATCAGGTGGTTCATCGCCTGAACCGTCTCGCCGACAGCCGTGTACAGGCGGGCCAGGAGTTCTTCCGCTTCCCGCTCGTGGGCCCAACTGCCCAGGGCGAACGCGCGGCGCCGATACTGCAGCTGGTCTTGGCGCGCGTCCTGATGCTTCCCGCGGAGGAGCGTGGCCATCGCTGGGTCACGGTGGTTCGATGCCACAGGCATGATGCTGTTGCCACCGGCCTGCCGCAGGACTCGTTGGAAGGTATGCGCGTCGATGGCTTTGAGGTAGTCCTGAGAGCTAGTGGCGTGACGGCTGATCACGAGTCGCTGGGCTGCGAGCCACTCTTCCGCGTCACCGTGGGTGCCGGCAGTGAGAGAGTGTTCAATAGCGTCGTAGTAGCCGTCCACGGCCCCTTCGGCGTCCCCGCCGATGACTAGGAATCGGGCACGGCGGGCGGCAAGCAGAGCGCGCACGGCCATTCGGTAGTCGTGCCGCGCGGCTCGGTGCAGTTTCCGCCACGTGCTTCCCGAGGGATCCGCGTCCGCAAGGCTCGCTCGCAGTCGGGCCGTGTCCAGATGGCCGGCTGTCCCGGCGACGATGATCGCTTCGAGCAAGCCCAGCCGCTTCGTAAGTAGATCCGGCCTGCGTGCCGCCATTGCGTGTTCGGTGAACAGAGCCGCCGCGAGCTGCACACTGGGGTCGTCCGGGGACTGAACGTCGAGATACCCGGCGACGTCGTCGAGTGACACGGTGTGTTCGAACTCGTACTCGGCGAGACAGCCGAGGGTGTTGATGCTGCGGATCAGTGCGTCGTCCCCTTCGACCTGCTGCTCAGAAAGCGCGGCGATGGTGCGCCGGGCCTCGAAGGCGAGGCCGTCTGATAGGCCGCGCGCCATATTCTGCAGATCGATACGAAGAGCGGCATCGTGCTCGCCAGCATCATGAAGAGCGGCTGCTTGCCGTGCCCGCATCCAGCTCGCGAATGGGGCGTAGAGCGTCTGCTCGAGCTGCTCTGCAATGTATGCGTACACTTCCGCAGCCTGGCCCGGCTCGTCCTCGCGGGCCTGGTCCCCCTCAGCGAGGTACTCGGAAAGCCCCAGATGTGCCACCGGGCCTCGCAGCAAGGCCTCGGCGTCCACCTGCTGCCCCTCCAGCACGGCAGGAGCCGGCTCCTCCGGCGTGGGGGGCGGGCAGAACACCTGGGTCGTTGCCGCCCCGAAGAAGGCGGTCACGATCTCCGGGTGCGGCCGCAGCTCATCGGACAGACGCTTCCTATTCCACAGTTCGAGTTGGAGATCCGGGTGTCTTTGCCGCAGCTCCATGAGGCGATCCTGGATATCCGTGCGACTCGCATCATGAGTGGTGACGACGACGAAACGGGTGGCCCCCAAAGGCCGCTTGCCTGTGACGAAGCGGTCGACCGCCCTCTCGAGGTCCTCACACGTGAACTTCTTCAGCCTCTTGGCCTGGAACACAGCGACTTCCGTGCCCGTCACGCCCGCGACATCGATGCCGTGCTGGTTCTGGCCCCGCTCGCCGTAGATCCACGTCTCCTCCCAGCCCTCCACCTTCCGGACGAGCCACGCGATCAGGTACTCCACGCTCTCCCAATCGAGATCGTGCGTGTTGAGCAGGTGGGGTGACGACACCACCAGTGGGGGCGCAATCAACGTGGGCCGGCGGAACAGGGCGTGTTCCGCGCCCATCTGGCACCACGCCTGATGGGCTGCGGTCCTCTCGGGAGTCATGAAGGCAACCTAAGGGGAGGGTCGGACATCCGTCCCCTGAACGGGCAGGACGAGAACCTGTCGCCAAGATCGACGGTCTGCCATCCACCATGAGGCCCACACCACAAAAGGATCGACAAAGCGGCCCCAGACACTGACCGACGGATTACCGCACTTGCTGTGGCGGGCTGCGCTCGCATGGCAGTGCTCGCCGGCCGGGCGAGAGGTCCGGAGTGGCTGATCAGGGGTCGATGACACGCTCCCCCAGCGCCGCGCATTCTCCCCAGATTCTCCCCAGAGCCTGCGAATTGGCGTCCGAGCGCATTTGCTTCTGGGAAGTTGACGGCCTAGTCCACCTTGCCAGCTACAGCCAGTCGCGCTTCTTGAAGATGACGTACAGGCTGACGCAGACGACTGCCATCAGCAGGATTGCGAAGGGATAGCCGCCCGCCCACTTCAGCTCCGGCATGTCCTCGAAGTTCATGCCGTAGATGGTTCCAACGAGTGTGGGTGCAAACAAGATGGCTGCCCAGGAGGAGATCTTCTTGATCTCCTCGTTCTGTTCGAAGCCGGCTTCGGCCAGGGCGCGCATTTCGGCGTTTTGTTGTTGGGAGACCAGAGTGGCGTTGACCGTCAGGATGTCGGTGAGGGCCTGGCGGAAGCCGTCCACGCGTTCGCTGGTGTGGGTCACGTGGTCGGCGACGTCGCGGAGGTAGCGCTGGAGTTCCTCGTCCGTGCCGTACTTGGCGAAGCCGGCCATCAGGCCGTGGAGCATGCCGACCAGGGGGCGGGTGGCGCGTTGGAACTCGACCATTTCGCGGGAGAGTTCGTAGATGCGGCGCGAGACCTCGGGGTCGCCGCGGAAGACCTCGGTCTCGATCTCGTCGATGTCGGTCTGGACCCCCGTGACGACCGGCGCGTAGCCGTCGACCACCGCGTCGAGGATCGCGTACAGGGCGGCCTCCGGGCCGAGGGACAGGAGGGCGGGGTTCTCCTCCATGCGGCGGCGGACGGAGGAGAGGTCGGGGGCGCCGCCGTGGCGGACGGTGATCAGGAAGTCGGGGCCGACGAAGACGTGGAGTTCGCCGAACTCGACCTCCTCCGGGGCGTCCAGGTAGCGGGCCGCGCGCAGGACGACGAACAGGGTGTCGCCGTAGCGCTCCAGCTTGGGGCGCTGGTGGGCTTCGAGGGCGTCCTCGACGGCGAGTTCGTGGAGGTTGAACTCGCTCGCCAGGGAGTGCAGTTCGGTTTCCGTCGGTCGGTGGAGTCCGATCCAGGCCATGCCGTCCGGCTGGTCGCGGAGCTGCCGGAAGGTGTCGGCGAGGGTGGCGGGGGAGGCGACGCGGAGGCCTTCGCGGTAGACCGCGGAGTCGATCACGCTGCGGTGGTTCGGCGGGACCGGCGGGGCGGGCTCCGGGCCCGACGGGCCCGTCCCGGGTGCGCCCGGCGGGGGAGTGGTGTCGGGACGGGACGGGCGGAGCCGGCCCGGGCGCTTCGCGGGTGGGGAGGGGCGGCGGTCTGGTCGCTCCGGCATCGCAGGTCAGCTCCCGGTCGAACGTGCGTTTACGGGCCAAGGGCAGGATATAGGGAGAGATCCGGATGAAGAGGTCACCCGTGGACCCGGAGGCCTCACCGGCGCGGCCATCACCCGTGAAGGTCGTATCCGGAGACGCGGCCGCGGTGACGGGTTCGGGGGTTGCGGACAGAAGGTGTCCGCAAGCGGCGCCAGTGCTGTGGCCGGAAGGGTTTGCTGGGTCGCGGTGTTCAGTGCGGTGCATCGCAAGGCGGAGGGCCGCGGCTCGTACCGGACGTACTTCCGTGGTCCGACAACGCGGCGAGGTGCCGTGCCGGGCGCCGCGACCCGGTGGACCTTTCCGGTCACAGCGCTAGCGTGCGGTCATGGCCTCCAGGACGAAGACCCCCCACCAGAGTCCCCTGATCGGGACCCGTGCGCTGAACCGCGCGACCCTTGCCCGACAGCTGCTGCTGAGCCGGGCCGAGATGTCCGCGGGGGACGCCGTCGCGCACCTCGTCGGGCTCCAGGCGCAGAACGTCAAGCCCCCGTACTTCCAGCTCCACGCCCGCCTCGCCGGGTTCCGGCCCGCGGAGCTGGCCGGGCTCATGGAGTCGCGCGAGGTGGTCCGGATGGTGACGATGCGCTCCACCATCCACACCCACACCGCGCACGACGCCCTCACCCTGCGGCCCCTCGTCCAAGCCGCCCGGGACCGAGAGGTCGCCTACTTCCGCAAGGGGCTCACGGGCGTGGACCTGGACCGGCTCGCCGAGCGGGCCCGCGCCTTCGTCGAGGCGGAGCCCCACACCATGGCGGAGATCCGCGAGGAGCTCCTCGTCCACTGGCCCGCCGCCGATCCGCAGTCCCTGTCGGTCGCGGCGCGCTGTCTGCTGCCGCTGGTCCAGGTCACCCCCCGCGGTGTGTGGGGCCGCAGCGGGCAGGTCCGGCTCACCACCGTCGAGCGGTGGCTCGGGGCGGACGCCGGCGCCGCGCAGCCCGTCGACGACGTGGTGCTGCGCTACCTCGGTGCCTTCGGCCCCGCCTCCGTCAAGGACATGCAGACCTGGGCCGGCCTCACCCGATTGCGGGAGGCCTTCGAACGGCTGCGGCCGCGCCTGCTCACCTTCCGGGACGAGAGCGGCACCGAGCTGTTCGACCTGCCCGACGCGCCCCGCCCCGACGCCGACACGCCGGCCCCGCCGCGTTTCCTGCCCGAGTTCGACAACCTGCTGTTGTCCCACGCCGACCGCTCCCGCGTCGTCGCCCCCGAGAACAGGAACCGCACCTGGACGGGCAACCAGGCCCACCGCACCCTCCTCGTCGACGGTTTCCTCGCCGGGCTGTGGCGACTGGACGACGCCCCGACGAGCGGTCCCGCCGACCACAACGGCGCCGGCGTGAACCGCCCCGGAGTCGACGGCGCCGGCGCGAACCGCCCCGGAGTCGACGGCGCCGGCGCGAACCGCCCCGGAGTCGACGGCGCCCGCGCGAACCGCCCCGGCCCCGACGCCCCCGCGCCGCCCCCCGTCCTCACCGTCGAGCTGTTCGGTACGCCGTCCCGCGCACGCAAGGAGGAGATCGAGGCGGAAGGGCAGGTCCTGCTCGCCACGATGGCCGGCGGACCCGGCTCCGTGCGCTTCGGGTCAATCCACGGCTGACGCCGCCCTGGTGAACGGGACGTCCGGCGCGGCACGATGCCTGTCATGACGGAGAACAGTGCCACCGACAGCTTCCTCGCCGCACGGGACTTCCTGCTCAGCCACCGCGGGGACTACGACGCCGCCCACACCGGATTCACCTGGCCCCGCCCGGAGCGGTTCAACTGGGCCCTCGACTGGTTCGACCGCATCGCGGCCGGCAACGACGCCGACGCGCTGCGCATCGTGGAGGAGGACGGCACCGGCCGCGGCGTCTCCTTCGAGGATCTGTCCGGCCGCTCCGCGGCGGCGGCGAACTGGCTCCGCGCCCAGGGCGTCGAAGCCGGCGACCGGATCCTGGTCATGCTCGGCAACCAGGTCGAGCTGTGGGAGGTGATGCTCGCCGCGATGAAGCTCCGCGCCGTCGTCATCCCCGCGACCCCGCTGCTCGGCCCGCCCGATCTGCGCGACCGGGTGGAGCGCGGCGAGATCCGCCACGTCATCGCCCGTACCGAGGACACCCCCAAGTTCGACGAGGTGGCCGGTACCTACACCCGGATCGCCGCGGGAGAGGACGTCCCCGTCGGATGGCGGCGGCTGGCCGACATGAGCGGAGCCGACCGGGAGTTCCGCCCGGACGGCGAGACCCTCGCCACCGACCCGCTGATGCTGTACTTCACCTCGGGCACCACCGACCGCCCCAAGCTGGTCGAGCACACGCACGCCTCGTACCCGATCGGGCACCTGTCGACCATGTACTGGCTCGGGCTGCGTCCCGGCGACGTCCACCTCAACATCGCCTCGCCCGGTTGGGCCAAGCACGCCTGGTCCAACCTCTTCGCGCCCTGGAACGCGGGCGCCACCGTCTTCGTCCACAACTACGCCCGCTTCGACGCGGAGCGGCTGATGGCCGAGATGGACCGGGCCGGGGTCACCACCTTCTGCGCCCCGCCCACCGTGTGGCGGATGCTGATCCAGTCCGACCTCACCCGACTGCGCAAGCCCCCGCGCGAGGCCGTCGCGGCGGGCGAGCCGCTCAACCCGGAGGTGATCGAGCGGATCCGGGAAGCCTGGGGCGTGACCATCCGCGACGGCTTCGGCCAGACGGAGACCACCCTCCAGGTGGGCAACTTCCCCGGCGTCCCGGTCAAGCCCGGCTCCATGGGCCGGCCGGCGCCCGGCTACACGATCGTGCTCCTGGACCCCGTCACCGGTGAGCCGTCGCCCGACGAGGGCGAGCTCTGCGTGGACCTGCGCACCCGCCCCGCCGGGGTGATGACCGGCTACCGCGACGACCCGCGGCGCACCGCCGAGGCCATGGCCGACGGGCTCTACCGCACCGGGGACATCGCCGCGCGGGACGCGGACGGCTACCTGACCTACGTCGGTCGCGCCGACGACGTGTTCAAGGCCTCCGACTACAAGATCAGCCCGTTCGAGCTGGAGAGCGCCCTGCTGGAACACGAGGCGGTCGTCGAGGCGGCCGTCGTCCCGGCCCCGGACGCGCTGCGGCTCTCCGTCCCGAAGGCGTACATCACCCTCGCCGCGGGCTGGGAGCCGGACAAGGAGACCGCCCGGGTGCTCTTCGAGCACTCCCGGGCGGTCCTCTCCCCGTACAAGCGGATCCGCCGCATCGAGTTCGCCGAGCTGCCCAAGACGGTGTCCGGCAAGATCCGCCGGGTGGAACTGCGGGAACTCACCGCGGCCGGCTCCACGGGGGAGTACGACGAAGCCGACCTGCGCTGAGCGGACCTACGGGGCCCGCCGCTGGCCGGATCCGGACGGGACGGCCTAGGCCGGCAGCTGCGCCTCGATCGCGGCGATGACCTCGGGGGCCTCGGGCTCGGTGCGCGGGCGGAAGCGCGCCACGACCTCGCCGGCGGGGGAGATCAGGAACTTCTCGAAGTTCCACTGGATGTCCCCCGCCTCGCCGTCGGCGTCCGGGGTCCGCACCAGCTCCTGGTAGAGCGGGTGCCGGTGCTCGCCGTTGACCTCGGACTTCTCCAGCATCGGGAACGTCACGCCGAAGCCGGCGGCGCAGAAGGTCTGGATGTCCTCCGCGTTGCCGGGCTCCTGGCCGCCGAACTGGTTGCAGGGGACGCCGATGACGGTGAAGCCCTTCTCCTCGTACTTGAACTGCAGGCGGGCCAGCCCCGAGTACTGGGGGGTCAGCCCGCACTGCGAAGCGGTGTTCACCAGCAGGATGGCCTTGCCCTTGTGGGCCGCGAGGCTGGTCGGCTCGTCGGCAAGAGTGGTCAGCGGGATGTCGTACAGGCTCATCAGGCTCTCCTCGGCAGCAACAGGAACAACGGCAACAACGGCAACAACGGCAACAACGGCAACAGGAACAACAGCTACAGCTACAGCAACAGCAACAGCAACAGCAGCCTCCGAGCCTAGGCCCCCGTCGCGACGAGTGCGTCCGCCGGGTCGTTGACCGGCTGCGGCATGCCGGTGAGGTCCATGACGAACAGCGGTATGCCCAGGTCGTCCGCCCGGCAGCGAGCCTCGTCCGTATAGCCCGCGAGCGAGAAGTAGACGCTGGTCGCGGAGGCCGTCAGGCCGTTCAGCCACACGCACTCCACCGCCCGCAGCCCGGCCGGGGTGGTCGACGGGTCCACCTGCGCGACCACGCCGGGGGCCCGCAGGTCCACCGCCGCCGAGGGGATGGGCAGCCCGTCCGGCCGCCGGACGTCCTGGAAGCCGAGCCACCGCAGGTACAGCGCGGCCGTCGCCACGGCGTCCCGGGCCGTACGGATGGTCACCGGCCGGAACGCCGGCCGCGGCACCGGGGTCCTCCCGGCCGCCCCCGCCCCCGTACCCCCACCCGCGGGCGCGCCGGGCCGCCCGGAAGCCGGAGCCCCGCCGTCGCTCGTCCCCGGGTCCTGACGTGCGGACCCGTCCGGGCCCGCCGCCTGCTGCGGCTCGGGCGGATGGACCGCGAGCAGCACCACGGTGCCGCATCCCGCGCACCCCACCTCCGGGTGGGGCCACTCGCTGTCCCGCCCACAGGCCCCGCACCGTACCGTCACCCAGCTCTGCGACCAGGTGCGGTGCGTGAGCGGGACCGGTGGCGAGGTCAGGTCCAGCGTCGGCGTGACCGGGCTCCCGCAGGCGCAGGGGAAGACCGGGGAGGTGTAGCCGTTCTCGCGCATGCACTCCGGGCAGCGCACCGGTACCGCTTCCGCCATGTGAAAAGGACCCCCTCGTCGCTGTGCGTGGGTCCATGCTCCACCACCCGCGACCGACGGGGTGTGCCGGACCGCGGATTCCCGCCGGAACGTGCCGGCGTCTCGGTCATTTGTACAACTCACCGAAAGAGATGCGGCTTTTGGTGGGTTCCGGGGTGTCGCCCCGCCTTGACGTCCGGCAAGCCGCCGCTTAGCTTGTTCCGTATAGCAGAACATAACTTCCGGATTACGGAAAAGCCTGACCGTCGGACCCGCAGGAGAACTCGATGCCCCGTATGACAGCCGCCGCCGCTGCAGTGGAGATCCTCAAGCTTGAGGGCGTTTCGCAAGCCTTCGGCGTGCCCGGCGCAGCGATCAACCCGTTCTACCGCGAGCTCAAGAACGTGGGCGGCGTCAGCCACACGCTGGCCCGCCACGTCGAGGGCGCCTCGCACATGGCCGAGGGATACACGCGTGCCAAGGCGGGCAACATCGGTGTCTGCATCGGTACGTCCGGCCCCGCCGGCACCGACATGATCACCGGCCTGTACTCGGCGATCGCCGACTCCATCCCGATCCTGTGCATCACCGGTCAGGCTCCGGTCTCGAAGCTCCACAAGGAGGACTTCCAGGCCGTCGACATCGCCTCGATCGCCAAGCCCGTCACCAAGAAGGCCACGACCGTCCTGGAGGCCGCGCAGGTCCCGGGCGTGTTCCAGGAGGCCTTCCACCTGATGCGCTCCGGCCGTCCGGGCCCGGTCCTGATCGACCTCCCGATCGACGTCCAGCTGACCGAGATCGAGTTCGACCCGGAGACCTACGCGCCGCTGCCGGTCTACAAGCCGCAGGCCACCCGCGCCCAGGCCGCCAAGGCCCTGCAGTTCCTGCTGGAGTCGGAGCGCCCGCTGATCGTCGCCGGTGGCGGCATCATCAATGCCGACGCCTCCGACCTGCTGGTCGAGTTCGCCGAACTGGTCAACGTCCCGGTCATCTCCACCCTGATGGGCTGGGGCACCATTCCGGACGACCACGAACTGGCCGCCGGCATGGTCGGTGTGCAGACCGCGCACCGCTACGGCAACGCCACGTTCCTGGAGTCGGACTTCGTCTTCGGCATCGGCAACCGCTGGGCCAACCGTCACACCGGTTACAACCTGGACGCCTACACCAAGGGCCGCAAGTTCGTCCACGTCGACATCGAGCCCACGCAGCTCGGCAAGATCTTCGCCCCGGACTTCGGCATCGCCTCCGACGCCAAGGCCGCGCTGGAGCTCTTCGTGGAGATCGCCAAGGAGCTCAAGGCCGAGGGCAAGCTGCCGGACTTCTCCGCCTGGACCGCCTCGGCGCAGGACCGCAAGGCGACCCTGCAGCGCCGTACGCACTTCGACAACATCCCCCTGAAGCCGCAGCGCGTCTACGAGGAGATGAACAAGGCGTTCGGTCCCGAGACCCGCTACGTCACCACCATCGGGCTCTCGCAGATCGCGGCCGCGCAGTTCCTGCACGTCTACCGCCCGCGCAACTGGATCAACTGCGGCCAGGCCGGCCCGCTCGGCTGGACCATCCCGGCCGCGATCGGTGCCGCCACCGCCGAGCCGGAAACCCCGATCGTCGCGCTCTCGGGCGACTACGACTTCCAGTTCATGATCGAGGAGCTGGCGGTCGCCGCCCAGCACAAGGTCCCCTACGTCCACGTCCTCGTGAACAACGCCTACCTGGGTCTGATCCGTCAGGCGCAGGGCGGTCTGGGCATTAATTTCGAGGTCAACCTCGAATTCGAGAACATCAACACCCCCGAGCTGGGTGTCTACGGTGTCGACCACGTCAAGGTCGCCGAGGGCCTGGGCGTCAAGGCCATCCGCGTCACCGACCCGGACAAGCTGGGCGAGGCCTTCGAGGAGGCCAAGAAGCTGGCCCAGGAGTTCCAGGTCCCGGTCGTCGTCGAGGCCATCCTGGAGCGCATCACCAACATCGCGATGAGCAAGACGGTCGACATGAGCGACGTCACCGAGTTCGAAGAGCTCGCGACCGAGCCGGGCCACGCCCCGACCGCGATCAAGGCCCTCAAGGTCTGATCACCCCGCACCGCCCGACGGCCCCCGTCCCTCCACCAGGAGGGGCGGGGGCCGTCCGCGTTTCGGGGCCGATCGCCGGGAAGCGGGTCGCCGGTTGTCGGCCCTCGGGCGCCGATCGGTCGCCGAACATCGGCTGCCGGTGGGCGTCCGTTCGGGGGCCGGCCGCGCGTCCAGGACCGCGTACGGGGCCCGGACGGTCGCGGGGGCACACTGGCCGGGCCGCCCCGCCCCTCCGCCCCCGCCGGCGCCGCTGCCGCGGGGAGGCGGCCCCAGGGGGACGGGGAAGGGCAGGTGGCCGAGGCGTCGCAGGGTCCTACGGGTGGACGGCTCGGCGGTGACCCCGCCGAGCCCGGCCGCTATCGGCAGGAGCTGAAACGCACCCTCGGCTCGTTCCAGGTGTTCGCGATCCCGTTCGCGTTCTCCGGCGCCGGGGTCGTCGTGATGGGCGCCCGCTCGCGGCTCGTCCACGTGATGTCCCGCGACGCGCGCTTCCCCGCGTACCGGCCGATGTGCCGGGTCAACCCGCGCACGCGCACCCCACTCGGACGCTTCGAGCAGCCCGGCGACGACGAGCACGCACCCGGCGACCGCGCCTGACGAGACCCCGGCACCGGGCGGGCACGACATCCACCCCGCACACGACAAAGCGCCGAGTCACGGGACCGTCCGTGACTCGGCGCTCTGGTTGGTGACCGCCCGACGGTGCGAGGCTGGCGCGACAGGACGTTCGCACCGCCGGGCGGAGTGTCGGGGGGAGGTTGTCCTCCCTCGTAGGAGGGGGCTCTGTGCGTAGCCCCTCGTACGAGGAGGATGTGGCTGGGACCGTGGCGGGCGGGCGACGAGAACTCCGGCGTCGTCTCCCTCAGGTCAAGAGACGGGCCTCGGAACCCATTACCACCGCACTGGCTCGCACGCTCGCCACGGTCCTCGTCCTGCCCTCACCGCGTACCACCCCTCATCCGGGTCCACGGGTCGGGCCAGCACCCGGGGCCTGACCTCCCGTCAGGCCCCCGGTACAGCTTTCAGGCTCAGGCGTCGCGCAGGGCGCGGACGGCCTCCTCGACGCGCTTGCCGTAGTCGGCGTCGGCGGCGTGGAAGTGAGCCAGGTTCTTCTCGATGACGTCCTCCAGGGTGACCTGGGAGAGACCGCCGGCGATGTTCGCCACCAGACGCTCCTTCTCGGCCTCGGACATCAGCCGGAACAGCTCGCCGGCCTGGAAGAAGTTGTCATCCTTGGTGTGGGCCGGGGCCTCGTGGGTGCCCGTCCAGCCGGAAACGGCCTGCGGGGCGCCCAGGGCGAGACCGGTCTCGGCCGGACCCTGGTACGAGTTGGGCTCGTAGTTCTTGTCCTGGCGCGAGCCGTTGCGCAGCGCCATGACGCCGTCGCGGCCGTAGTTGTCGGCCTTCGCCGCCTTCGGGGCGTTGACCGGCAGCACGGTGTGGTTCACACCGAGGCGGTAGCGCTGGGCGTCGGCGTACGCGAAGAGACGGCCCTGGAGCATCTTGTCCGGCGAGGCGGTGATGCCCGGGACGAAGTTGTTCGGGGAGAACGCGGACTGCTCGACCTCGGCGAAGACGTTGTCCGGGTTGCGGTCGAGGACCAGACGGCCCACGCGCTGCAGCGGGTAGTCGCTGTGCGGCCACACCTTGGTGAGGTCGAACGGGTTGAAGCGGTAGTCCGCGGCCTCGGCGGCGGGCATGATCTGGACGTAGAGGGTCCAGCTCGGGTTCACGCCGCGCTCGATCGCCTGGAGCAGGTCGGTCTGGTGCGAGTTCGCGTCCTTGCCGACGAGCTCGGCGGCCTGGTCGCTGGAGAGGCTGCGGACGCCCTGGTTCGTCTTGAAGTGGTACTTGACGAAGAAGGCCTCGCCCTGGGCGTTGGTCCACTGGTAGGTGTGGGAGCCGTAGCCGTTCATGTGGCGGTAGGACGCGGGGATGCCGCGGTCACCCATCAGCCAGGTGATCTGGTGCGTCGCCTCGGGGGCGTGCGCCCAGAAGTCCCAGACGTTGTCCGGCTCCTGCTTGCCCGTGAAGGGGTCGCGCTTCTGGGAGTGGATGAAGTCGGGGAACTTGATCGGGTCCTTGATGAAGAACACCGGGGTGTTGTTGCCGACGAGGTCGTAGTTGCCCTCTTCGGTGTAGAACTTCAGCGCGAAACCGCGGGGGTCGCGGACCGCGTCCGCGCCACCGAGGGAGTCCGCCACGGTGGAGAACCGCAGGAAGGTCTCGGTCTTCTTGCCGACCGTGTTGAGGAACGCGGCGCTGGTGTACGCGGTGACGTCGTCCGTCACCTCGAAGTGGCCGTACGCGGCGGAACCGCGGGCGTGCACCACGCGCTCCGGGATGCGCTCACGGTTGAAGCGGGCAAGCTTTTCGAGCAGCTGCTGGTCCTGGACCAGGAGCGGGCCACCGACGCCGGCGGTGGCGGAGTTCTGATTGTCGGCGACCGGGGCGCCGGACTCGGTCGTCAGCGTGCGCTTCGACATGGTGACCTTCCGTACGGATAACTGCTGACGGAATACGTCTTCCGTCATGCGGAACAGCCTAAATTCGGCTGGAACGTGGCGTCAACAGTTTGTTGAACAAAGATTGAGGAGAGGAAATCCGGACGGTGCCGGCGCTTGGGCGCGACAGGACAGGTGTCAGCGCCGGCACCATCCGGACACTCGGGGCCCCCGTGAGGGGGGAGGGCGGCCCGACGAGCGGGCCGCAGCGGGATCAGACCTGGTCGCCGGAGAGGCGCTCGACCGCGCGCAGCAGCGCGGAGTGGTCCAGGCCGCCGTCACCCTGGGCGCGCAGCGAGGCGACCAGCTGGGCGACGACCGCGCCGACCGGAAGAGCCGCACCGACGTTGCGGGCGGCGTCGGTGACGATGCCCATGTCCTTGTGGTGCAGGTCGATCCGGAAACCGGGCTTGAAGTCGCGGTTCAGGAAGTTGTCCTTCTTGCGGGTCAGGACCGTCGAGCCGGCCAGACCACCGTTGAGGACGTCCAGGGCGGCCTGGAGGTTCACGCCGGACTTCTCGAGGAAGACGACGGCCTCGGCGCACGCCTGGATGTTCACCGCGACGATGAGCTGGTTGGCGGCCTTCACCGTCTGGCCGGAGCCGTGCGGGCCGCACAGGACGATGGTCTTGCCGAGGGTCTCCAGGACCGGCAGGGCCTCGTCGAAGTCGGCCTGCTCGCCACCCACCATGATCGACAGGACGGCCTCGATGGCACCGGCCTCGCCACCGGACACCGGGGCGTCGATGACGCGGATGCCCTTCTCGGCGGCGTTCTTCGCGAGGTCGATCGAGGTCTGGGGGGTGATCGACGACATGTCGACGATCAGCGCACCGGACTTCGCGTTCTCCAGGATGCCGTTCTCACCGTAGGAGATGGCCTCGACCTGCGGGGAGGCGGGCACCATCGTGATGATGACGTCGGCGTCCTTGACGGCCTCGGCGATCGAGCCGGCGGCGCTGCCGCCGGCGGCGGCCAGGCGGTCCAGCTTGTCCTGCTCCAGGGTGAAGCCGGTGACCGGGTAGCCGGCCTTCAGGAGGTTCTCGGCCATGGGGGAACCCATGATTCCGAGACCGATCCAGGCAATCTTGGGGAGGTTGCTCATGATGAGGGTCCTTCTCTTAATGCTTTGTACGAAAAGTGCGGGGGGTGCCTGGCTGATCGCCTGGACTTTGTCCGCCTAGCGGGCGGCGCGGGCCTCGGCGGGCAGCCACTCGAAGGACGCGGCGGCGTCGGCCGCCTTGTACTCCAGGCCGACCCAGCCCTCGTATCCAGCCTTCTTCAGCTGGTCCAGGAGCGCCTCGAGAGGCAGCTCGCCGGTGCCGGGGGCACCGCGTCCGGGCTTGTCCGCGATCTGGACGTGACCGGTCTTGGCGGCGTACTTTTCGATGACCTCGGAGAGGTCCTCATCGTTCATCGCCAGGTGGTACAGGTCGAGCAGGAACTTGGCGTTCCCGAGGCCGGTGGCCTCGTTGACCTTGTCCACGACCTCGATGCCGGCCGGTGCGCTCACCAGGGGGTAGAGCGGCGACTCGGGCTTGTTGAGGGTCTCGATCAGGAGGATCGCGCCGACGCGGTCGGCGGCCCGAGCGGCCACCACCAGGTTCTTCAGCGCGAGCTCGTCCTGGACGGCGGGGTCCACGCCTTCGACGCGGTTGCCGTACAGGGCGTTCAACGCCTTGCAACCCACCGAGGCGGCGAAGTCCGCCGCGACGTTGATGTTGGCGTTGAAGCGGTCCGACTCGTCACCGGGTACCGACACCGCACCGCGGTCCGGGCCCGGCAGTTGGCCGGCGTAGAAGTTCAGGCCCACCAGCTGGGTCCCGGCGTCCTCAAGAGCCTTCTTGAGGGCGTCGAGCTCAGCCTGTGCGGGGGTGGGGGTCTCGATCCAGGGCCACCACAGCTCGACCGCCGTGAAGCCCGCCGCGGCGGCAGCCGCGGGACGCTCCAGGAGCGGGAGTTCCGTGAAGAGGATGGACAGGTTCACATCGAAGCGCTGGTCCGTGTATCCCATGAGGGGTGTGCGCTCCTTCCGTATTGCGGAAGTTATTTTCTGCTTGATGGAAGACTGCATGGGATTCCGCGCCGATGTCAAGTGCGGACTGCCGAAAAATCGTGACTGCGCAGTAGGTTGACCTGCGTGCGATTGAGAGTGGAGTTCACGACCGAGCCCTTCGATCTCGAAGAGGCCCCCGCCCATGCCGTGGCCGCTCGCGAGGTCATCCAGAAGGCCCAGCTGGACGCGGTGGACGTCGGCCCGTTCGGCAACACCGCCGAGGGCGAGGCCGATCAGGTGCTGACCGCCGTGGCCGCGCTGCTGCGCGATTCCCTGGGGGCCGGCGCGACGCGCGTCTCGCTCCAGGTGAACGTGATCGGGGAGGAGACCTCGTGACCGAGCCCCGTGACCACCCCTTCGTCGCCGCGGTCAAGCCCCTGGTCGACGCGATGGGCGGCGAGCTGATGGATCCGGCGCTGGCGCAGCCGGACGACGTGGTGCTCAGCTGGGAGGGTCAGGAGCTGCTGGCGGTGCGCCTGCCCCAGCTGTCCGACTCGCTGGATCACATCCTGGCGGCCCTGGAGCGCCGGCACGGCGTACCGTTGGCGCAGCTGGACCGCAAGTCGAAGCAGGACGTGGTGCGCATACTGGAGGCGCGGGGTGCCTTCTCCGTCCGACACGGCGTGGAAACGGTCGCGGGAGCCCTGGGCGTAAGCCGTTTCACCGTCTACAACTACTTGAACAGGGATTCGGCCACCGCAAAAGGGGCCAAGAACAGCCAAGAGTGAGTGCCCTGTCACCTCCTGTGACGAGCCGCCGCCCAATTCATCCGGGCGGCGGCTTTTGTGTACGGGAAGTTTCAACAAAGTGTTGACGCCGTGTTGTCGAGGGCGTTAGCTATGCGCAGCCCGTCTAAGCAACAACAGGCCACGGAGGCCTACCGTGACTTCGAGTCCGACCCCGGGTCTGACCCGGTTCAACGCCTTGGATGACAGCGAGGCCACGGCCGAACTGCACGAGGTGTGCGCCAGCTCGGCATGGGGCGCCAAGCTCCTCGCCCAGCGCCCCTTCGCCACCGCCGAATCCCTGTTCGCCGCGAACGAATCCGCCATGGCGGAGCTCACCGCGGAGGACCTGGCCGAGGCGATGGGAGGCCACGCGCCGATCGGCCGGCCGAAGCCGGGGGACCCGACCTCCGCCCGCGAGCAGCGTGGCATGGCCGGTGCCTCGGAGGAGCTCAAGAGCGAGCTCCTCGAACTGAACCTGGCCTACCAGGAGAAGTTCGGCCACGTGTTCCTGATCTGTGCCACCGGGGCGACCGGTGCGTTCATGCGGGACGCGGTCAAGGTCCGGATCGACAACTCGCCGGAGCAGGAGCGGGAAACCGCCCGCGGCGAGCTCGTCAAGATCAACAAGATCCGCCTGACCCGACTCGTAGAAGGAGAGTGACCATGAGCACGGCAACCACCGCCTCGGTGTCCACTCACATCCTGGACACCAGCATCGGCAAGCCCGCCGAGGGCGTCGCCATCTCCCTGTCGGCCCGTACGGGTCTCGACGGCGAGTGGGCGGCCCTGGGCGGATCCGCCACCGATGCGGACGGGCGCTGCAAGGACCTGCCGGCGCTGCCGGAGGGCACCACCCACGTGCGTCTCGATTTCGAGACCGAGACGTACTTCTTTGATAAGCCCAGTTCCAAGAAGCAAGCCGAGGCGCAGCAGGACGCCCCCCGCGTAAGGGACAGCGGTGCGTTTTTCCCGGAAGTGACGATCACGTTCGCGGTCACTCCCGGCGAGCATTACCACGTACCGCTGCTGCTCAACCCGTTCGGCTACTCCGTTTACCGAGGGAGCTAGCATGGCCACGATTCTGGGCCAGAACCAGTACGGCAAAGCAGAGAACCGCGTCGTCAAGATCACGCGGGACGGCGACACCCACCACATCAAGGACCTGAACGTCTCGGTCGCCCTCTCCGGCGACATGGACGACGTCCACTACTCCGGCTCGAACGCCAACGTCCTGCCGACGGACACCACCAAGAACACGGTGTACGCGTTCGCCAAGGAGCACGGCATCGAGTCCGCCGAGCAGTTCGGCATCCACCTGGCGCGCTGGTTCGTCAACAGCCAGGAGCCGATCCAGAAGGCGCGCATCCGGATCGAGGAGTACTCCTGGTCCCGGATCGCCACCTCGGACGCCAACTCCAAGTTCATCGGCTCCGACGAGGTGAACCACTCCTTCGTCCGCAACGGCGGCGAGACCCGGGTCACCCAGATCACGTACGACGGCAAGAACTGGGAGGTCATCTCCGGCCTCAAGGACCTCGTCGTCATGAACTCCACGAACTCCGAGTTCTGGGGTTACGTGAAGGACAAGTACACGACGCTGAAGGAGGCCTACGACCGCATCCTGGCCACCCAGGTGTCGGCTCGCTGGCGCTTCGCCTGGTCGGACGACGACCAGCGGATGCCCAACTGGGAGAAGTCCTACGCCGAGACCCGCAAGCACATGCTGCAGGCCTTCGCGGAGACCTACTCCCTCTCGCTGCAGCAGACCCTGTACCAGATGGGTTCGCGCATCATCAACCACCGTTCGGAGATCGACGAGGTTCGCTTCTCGCTCCCGAACAAGCACCACTTCCTCGTCGACCTGGAGCCCTTCGGCCTCAAGAACGACAACGAGGTGTACTTCGCCGCCGACCGCCCGTACGGGCTGATCGAGGCGACGGTCCTCCGCGACGGCGTTGACGCCCGCATCCCCGTGGACATGACCAACCTCTAGGGCACGGCACGTGTGCCCCGGGGCTCCGCAGTGGCCCCGGGGTGCGCGACACCCCCACAACTTCCTGAATCGGCACCCGGACGCAACACACGGGGCGGCAGTACTGTCAGCTGCCAAGGCCCCCGGCTCCGGCACTCAAATCCCCTGGGTTTTGCCGTGCCCGCACCGCCACTGAAAGCACGAGGAAGTCCCATGGCAGCATCGGCAGCCCCTGACAGCGCCGTCGAGCGCATCGTCATCGAGAACTGTGCGATCGCGACGGTCGACGCGAACGACACCGAGTACGCCTCGGGCCACGTCGTCCTCGCCGGCAACAGGATCGAGTTCGTCGGCGCGGGCAACGCCCCCGCGAACCTCGAAAACGTAGTCCGCCGCATCGACGGCACCGGGCACCTCGTGACTCCTGGTCTGGTCAACACGCACCACCACTTCTACCAGTGGATCACGCGTGGTCTGGCCACCGACCACAACCTCTTCAACTGGCTCGTCGCGCTGTACCCGACGTGGGCGCGCATCGACGAGCAGATGACGTACACGGCCGCGCAGGGCTCCCTCGCCGCGATGGCCAAGGGCGGTGTGACCACCGCGATGGACCACCACTACGTCTTCCCCGCGAACTCCGGCGACCTGTCCGGTTCGATCATCCGCGCCGCGTCCGAGATGGGTGTCCGCTTCACCCTCGCCCGCGGCTCGATGGACCGCAGCGAGAAGGACGGCGGCCTGCCGCCGGACCACGCCGTCGAGACCCTCGAAGGCGCCCTGGCCGACACCGAGGCGACCGTCAAGCGCTACCACGACGCCTCCTTCGACGCGATGACCCAGGTCGCCGTCGCCCCCTGCTCACCCTTCTCGGTCTCCACCGAGCTGCTGAAGCAGGGCGCCGAGTTGGCCCGCCGGCTGGGTGTGCGCCTGCACACGCACGGCTCCGAGACCGTCGAGGAGGAGCAGTTCTGCAAGGAACTGTTCGGCATGGGCCCGACCGACTACTTCGAGTCGACCGGCTGGCTCGGCGAGGACGTGTGGATGGCGCACAGCGTCCACATGAACGACTCCGACATCGCCGCGTTCGCCCGCACCAAGACCGGCGTCGCGCACTGCCCGTCCTCCAACGCCCGTCTGGCCGCCGGCATCGCCCGCGTTCCGGACATGTTGGCCGCCGGTGTCCCGGTCGGCCTCGGCGTGGACGGCACCGCCTCCAACGAGTCCGGTGAGCTGCACACCGAGCTGCGCAACGCGCTGCTGATCAACCGCCTGAACCCGGTCCACCGCGAGCGGGCCCTCAACGCCCGCCAGGCCCTGCGCCTGGGCACCTACGGTGGCGCGCAGGTCCTCGGTCGCGCGGACAACATCGGTTCGCTGGAGGTCGGCAAGTGCGCCGACCTGGTCCTGTGGAACCTCAACACCCTCCTGCACTCCTCGATCGCCGACCCGGTCACCGCGCTGGTCTTCGGTGCGGCGGCCCCGGTGACGGCCTCGTTCGTCAACGGCAAGCAGATCGTCGAGAACAACCGACTGCTCTTCGCCGACGAGGACGCCATCGCGGTGTCCACGCGGGAAGAGGCCCAGCGCCTCGCGCGGATCTCCGCGCAGGCCTGATCCCCCGGAGTCCGGTCGAGGGGGACGGCCCTCGACCGGCGGCCGCGGACCCGAGCGGGGTCCGCAGCAGCCGTTCCCGGGAAGCGCCCGAGGAGAGATCCGAGGGCGCCCCCGGGGGCGGTGACTCGTGACACCCGCACCGCCGCACAGGTCTCGTGCCACTGCCACGGCACCTCCTGCCCCGGCGCGGGCCTGCGCGGAACCGATTTGGGCGAATCGTTTCCGCACCGCTTGGGACAACCATCGAAGCACCACCCACAACTGAAGACAGGCTCGACCAGCACGCTTTCGCACCACCTCCATGACACCCACGTCCCCGCCGACGTGTCTAACCGACCGGAGGAAGCCGTGGCCGCAACGCCCAGGTTTCGCAAAGATGCAGTCGTAGTACCGGAGGGGAAGCACCCGGTCGACGAGACCTTGCCTCCGCTGAAGATGTTCACCAGCGGCCTCCAGCACGTGGCCGCCATGTACGCGGGTGTCGTCGCCCCGCCCATGATCGTCGGACCCGCCGTCGGCCTCTCCGCCACCGAGACCGCCTTCCTGATGGGCGCCTCGCTCTTCACCGCAGGCCTGGCCACCCTCCTCCAGACCCTCGGGTTCTGGAAGATCGGCGCCAAACTCCCCTTCGTCAACGGCGTCTCCTTCGCCGGCGTGACCCCGATGATCGCCATCGGCAAGGGGGAGGGGGACAACGCCATCCCCATCATCTTCGGCGCGATCATCGTCGCCGGAATCGTCGGATTCCTCGCCGCCCCCTACTTCGGGAAGCTCGTACGCTTCTTCCCGCCCGTGGTCACCGGCACCGTCATCACCCTGATCGGCGTCTCGCTGCTCCCGGTGGCCTTCAACTGGTCGCAGGGCGGCAACAGCGCCGCCCCCGACTACGGTTCGACGCAGAACATAGGCATGGCCGCCCTCACCCTGGCGATCGTCCTGGTGATGCGGAAGTTCCTGCGGGGCTTCCTCCAGCAGATCTCCATCCTGCTGGGTCTGATCGCGGGCACCCTCGTCGCGATTCCGCTGAACATGACCAACTTCGACGCCGTCCGCAACGCGGACATCGTCGGCTTCCCGACCCCGTTCCACTTCGGCGCCCCGCAGTTCCAGGTGGCCGCCATCATCTCCATGTGCATCGTCATGCTCGTCTGCATGACCGAGTCCACCGCCGACATCCTGGCCCTCGGCAGGATCGTCGGCCGGCCGGCGGACGCGAAGACCATCGAGGGCGGCCTGCGCGCCGACACCCTCGGCAGCGCCATCAGCCCCCTGTTCAACGGCTTCATGTGCAGCGCCTTCGCGCAGAACATCGGGCTCGTCGCGATGACCAAGGTGCGCAGCCGGTTCGTCGTCGCCGCCGGCGGCGGCATCCTGATCCTGCTGGGCCTGTGTCCGATGGCCGCCTCCGTCATCGGAGTCGTCCCGCTGCCCGTCCTCGGCGGCGCCGGCATCGTCCTCTTCGGCTCGGTCGCGGCCAGCGGCATCCAGACCCTGGCCGGCGCGGCCATGGAGAAGGGGGAGAACGCCCTCATCGTGGCCGCCTCCATCGGCATCGGCCTGATCCCGATCGCCGCCCCCGGCTTCTACCACGCCTTCCCGAAGGACCTCCTCGTCGTCCTCGACTCCGGCATCAGCACCGGCTGCGTGGTCGCGATCCTGCTCAACCTGGCCTTCAACCACCTCGGAGCCAGGAAGGGCGCGGCCGCCGAACCGGCCCCGGAACCGGCCCTCGCGCACTGACGCCCGGTCACCGACCGGCGTGCGGCGGTGCGTACGTCACCCACTGCGGGTGTGGCGTACGCACCGCCGCACGCCTTTTCGCGCGTCCGCACGCCCCCGGCGCCCGGGGCCGGCCGCGGCGGCCCCGGGGCCCGTGAGGTCGGGAGGTGCTCGCGGTGCCCCCGGGCCCGGAGTTCCGGGCCCGATCCCGCGTGCGCCGTATACGGCGCGGAAAGACATCGCATGAGCACGCGGCACCCCGCACCGGGCCCGCGAGCCGCCCGCTCGTCCCCACCCCTCTGAGCAGACAGGTGGCACAGCGATGGCAGATCTTCCGCAGCTCTGGATGCGCGACGAGACCCGGACCACCGAACGGCGCGCGCCGCTGACCCCCGAGGACGCCGGACGGCTCGTCCGGCAGGGCGTACGGATCACCGTGGAGGACTCAGCGCACCGGGTCTTCCCCCTCGACGACTACCTCGCCGCCGGTTGCCGCGCGGCCCCGTCCGGAGCTTGGGCCGAGGCCGCGCCGGGGGCCGCGTACGTCCTCGGGTTGAAGGAACTCCCTCCCACGCCCGAGCTCCTGCACCACCGGCACGTCTACTTCGGGCACGCCTACAAGGGGCAGGCCCAGGCGCCCGAGCTGCTCAGGCGCTTCGCGGCGGGCGGCGGAACCCTGTTCGACCTGGAGTACCTCGCCGACGCCCAGGGCCGCAGGCTGGCCGCCTTCGGCTACTGGGCGGGTTACGCGGGCGCCGCCCTGGCCGCGCTGCACGCCCGCGGCCGGCTCACGGCGCCCCTCGTGCCGCTGCCCCGCGCGGAACTCGACGCCCGCCTGCGGGCCACCCCGCCCGACGGGTTGCGCGCCCTGGTGATCGGCGCCGGCGGACGCAGCGGACGCGGCGCCTGCGACGCCCTCACCACGGCCGGGGTCGCCGTCACCCGCTGGGGCCGCACCGCGACCGCCCGCCTGGACCGGGCCGCGCTGCTGGAGCACGACATCCTGGTCAACGCGGTGCTCACGACCCGGGCCGTGCCGCCGTTCCTGACGCCCGCCGATCTGGAGAGCGGCGCCCCCAGGCTCTCGGTCATCGCCGACATCACCTGTGACACCGGGTCCGAGCTGCACCTGCTGCCCGTCTACGACCGGCTCACGGACTGGACGGTCCCGGTGCGGCGCCTGCGGGGCGGGGACCGGCCGCTGGACGTGATCGCCATCGACAACCTGCCGTCCCTGCTCCCGGCCGAGGCCGCCCACGCCTTCTCCGCGGACCTGCTGCCCAAACTCGCCGACCTGCACCCCACCACGGCCGATCCCGACTGGCTCCGCTGCCGCGCCGCCTTCACCACGGCCCTGGCCGGCCTGCCGGGCCAACCGGGTTCGGCGCGGGGCAGGTTCGAGGGGGCCGCGACGTAGGGCCGGTCGCGGTGCACGACCGCCGCACGTCGAACGGTGCCCGCGCCGGCCCGGCGGCGACGACGTGCGCACCGGGCCGGCGCCGGGCGCACCGTCCACGCGCCGAACACGCTCACGCTGGGTGACGTAGAAACTGTCTTCGGGCCACAATGTGCACTCTGACCTGCCGTTTTGCCGTGGCAGGATGCGGGCCGGCGGAGCCCGGCGGAGAATCATCGGTGATGGGGGTCGAGCGGCGACGCGACCGCGTGCGCCGCTCCTTGTCGGAAGAAGGAAGGTATCCCCATGGCTTCCGGATCCATACGGCGCAGGTGCACCATCGCGTGCGCGTCCTCGCTCCTCCTGTTCGCAGGAGCCGTAGGCACCGCCTCGGCGGCCGTAGCGGCGCCGCCCACGAACACCTGGGCCGCCGCCCCGTCCGTGGCAGACCCGAACAAGATCCTCGACTTGGTGAACCAGGCCCGTACGGCCGCCGGTTGCCCGGCTCTGACGGTCGACCCGGCGGTCACCGCCGCGGCCCAGGAATACGCGAACGACACGACCACCAGCCATACGGGCTCGGACGGTTCCAGCGTTCAGGACCGGCTGAAGAAGGCCGGAGCGACGTACACCGCCTCCGCGGAGAACATCGCCTGGGGCAGCGCGGACGAGCAGAAGCACGTGGACGGCTGGCTCAACAGCGCCGTCCACTCGGGCAACATCAAGAACTGCGACTACACGAAGACCGGCGTCGGAGTGTCGGGCGACAGGATCGTCCAGGTCTTCACCAACTGACGACACGACACCTCGCGCATCGGGCGCGGAGAGGGGCCGACCGCAACGTCCGGGACGGGCTGCCACGCGTGGTCGTGGCGGCCCGCCCCGTCGTCGTGCCCACCGTCCGGACTACGGCGCGGGCGTCAGGTACATCCCCGTGTGGTCGCCCCCGGCGGTGTTCCTGCAGCTGACGCCGGAGCCCGCGGGCTGGGCGACGGCCAGGGCCAGGCAGCGTCCGGCGGCCAGCTGCCCGAAGTGGTTCGGGTGCATGGACTCCTGGATCAGCCCCTGCGACTCGCTGTTGTCGATCCAGCGCGCCCATTCGCTCGTCCGCGCGGAGGCCGGCGCCGCGGAGCTGACCTGCTTGCTGGCCTTCGCGCACACCTCGCGCCCCTGCATCATGTCCCGCAGGTCCAGGAACTGCGCGCCCTTGGCGGCGGCCACGGCCTTGAGCCGGCCCGCGATCTGCGGCACGAGGGAGTCCCGCGCCCAGTCCGAGTCCCGGTTCCAGAAGGGACAGCCGCCGGTGTTCAGGCGGCTCCAGTCGCTCTGGGTGTAGCGGTTCTCGGCGCCGCGCGGGATCGGCGACGGGTACGACTGGAGCACGACCCGGTACGAGGAGTCCGCGTACCCGGCGCTGCGCATCACGGCGCGGATCTCGTCGACGGACTTGCCGACGTTCGCCATGACCCCGTCGATCTTCCGGTCGACGCCCGCCTGTTGGTCGTCGTAGCAGTACGAGTTCCACAGGACGAAGTCGAGCGCGCAGTTCTTGATGATGTCGGCGAAGCCCAGGTCGTTGCCGCCGATGGACAGGGCGATGACCTTCACGTCGCGGCTCGCGGCCACCGCCGCGAGCTGGTCGGCCTGTGGGACCTCGCCCTTGAAGGCGACGCCGCCGTTCGCGGCCCGGAACACGTTCGCCGAAACGGCGCCGGAGCAGGCCAGGTTGACGGCCGTCTCGGCGATGGGGCCGGCGCTGAACACCTCGGCCGAGTCCGAACGGTGGCAGCCGCCGGCGGTGGCTCCGTACACCATGCCCGGGTCGTAGGAACTGCCGCCGACCCACGCCCGGTCGGTGCCGTTCCTGCTGCCGCTGTTGGTCAGGCCGTTGCCCTTCCAGCGTCCGGCCTCGCCGGAGATGTAGCTGTCGCCCATGGACACCACGGCGGTGGGTCCGTTGCCCGGTCCGGGGCGCGGTCCGGCCGTGGAGGTGCCGGCGCCGACGGTCATCAGCGCCCCGGCGGCGGCCGAGAGGGCCACCGCCGCCCTGGCGGCCCGTCGCACCCGGCCGTGTTCCCTGCTCCTGCTGGCGTTGCGGAATCCGATCACTGCGGAACTCCTGCGGTAGGCCACGCCGAAGACAGGAAGAACTCCGGTGTGTGGCGGGGAGAGTGGGGGATACCGCCGGCCGGTGGCAATCGGAAAGGTGACACGCCGGCGGTTGTTACCGCTAGGTAGCCGCAGATTACGATGGGGTAACGACCGATCGGTCGTTCGGGACATGTGAATTCCGCTTGCTCGGCCGAACGGGTGGGCGGGGAGGCGGGGTTCGGTCCGGACGCGGAAACGGCTCCGCCCCCCGTCACCTCGGGGGCGACGGGGGCGGAGCCGGTGATTCGACCGCTGTGCGTGACAGTCGAAGCGGGGGTGGGTCAGCCGATGAGCTGGTCGTACGCCGGCAGCGTGAGGAAGTCCGCGTAGTCGGCGTCCAGCGAGACCTGGAGCAGCAGGTCGTGGGCCTGCTGCCACTTGCCGGCCGCGAAGGCCTCCTCGCCGACCTCGGCGCGGATGGCGGCCAGTTCCTCGGCGGCGATCTCACGGGTCAGCTCGGCCGTGGCCGTCTTGCCGTTCTCGAAGACCACTCCGGCGTTGATCCACTGCCAGATCTGCGAGCGGGAGATCTCGGCGGTGGCCGCGTCCTCCATGAGGCCGAAGATGCCGACGGCGCCGAGGCCGCGCAGCCACGCCTCGATGTAGCGGGTACCGACCTGGACCGCGTTGCGCAGGCCCTCGTAGGTCGGCTTCGCGTCCAGGGAGTCGATCGCGATCAGTTCGCCGGGGGCGACCGAGACGTCCTCGCGGAGGCGGTCCTTCTGGTTCGGCTTGTCACCGAGGACGGCGTCGAAGGAGGCCATCGCGATCGGGACCAGGTCGGGGTGGGCGACCCAGGAGCCGTCGAAACCGTCGCCGGCCTCGCGGTCCTTGTCGGCCTTGACCTTCTCGAAGGCCACCTTGTTCACCTCGGCGTCCTTGCGGGACGGGATGAAGGCCGCCATGCCGCCGATCGCGTGCGCGCCGCGCTTGTGGCAGGTGCGGACCAGCAGTTCGGTGTACGCCCGCATGAAGGGGGCGGTCATCGTCACCGCGTTGCGGTCCGGCAGGACGAACTTCTGGCCACCGTCGCGGAAGTTCTTCACGATGGAGAACAGGTAGTCCCAGCGACCCGCGTTGAGGCCGGCCGCGTGGTCCTTGAGCTCGAAGAGGATCTCTTCCATCTCGTAGGCCGCGGTGATCGTCTCGATGAGGACGGTCGCGCGGACCGTGCCCTGCGGGATGCCGACGTAGTCCTGGGCGAAGACGAAGACGTCGTTCCAGAGGCGCGCCTCCAGGTGGGACTCGGTCTTCGGCAGGTAGAAGTACGGGCCCTTGCCGAGGTCGATCAGGCGCTGGGCGTTGTGGAAGAAGTACAGGCCGAAGTCGACGAGCGAACCGGAGGCCGGGCCGCCCTCGAAGCGCAGGTGGCGCTCCTCCAGGTGCCAGCCGCGCGGCCGCATGACGACGGTGGCGAGCTGGTCGGCGGGCTTCAGCGCGTACGCCTTGCCGGTGCGCGGGTCGGTGAAGTCGATGCGGCGCTCGTAGGCGTCGATCAGGTTGAGCTGGCCGAGGACGACGTTCTCCCAGGTGGGAGCCGAGGCGTCTTCGAAGTCGGCGAGCCAGACCTTGGCGCCCGAGTTCAGGGCGTTGATGGTCATCTTGCGGTCCGTCGGACCGGTGATCTCCACGCGGCGGTCGTTCAGCGCGGCCGGGGCCGGTGCGACCTTCCAGTCTCCCTCGCGGACCTGTGCGGTGTCCGGGAGGAAGTCGAGGGTGGAGGTCCGGGCGATCTCGGCGCGCCGCTCGCCGCGTCGGGCGAGGAGCTCGGCACGGCGGGGGGCGAACCGCCGGTGGAGCTCGGCCACGAAGGCGAGGGCCGCTTCGGTGAGGACTTCGTCCTGCCGGGGCAGGGGCTCGGCGTCGACGATGGCCAGCGGGGACGGCGCTGGTGCGGACATATCTGTCACTCCTTCAGCGGCGGTGCCTGGCGGCCGCGGGGGAATGCTCGCGCGAGACGGCACGCAGTGCCGTCGGGTGTGGAGAGTTCCGGGATACGGTCGCGGGCGCCGTCTGGGGGTTCAGGGCGCTTCTGACCAGTGGATAGTAATTTCCTCATGGTGGAAGTTCAATGGTTTGTTGATGTCGAGATTCTCCGAGTCGACAGATTTCGCGCCCCGGTGGCCCTCGGTGCCATCGCGGTCACCCCCCGCACAGGCTGCCCTACGGCCCGGTCGGGGCCAGTCGTGCCAGGTCGGGCGGCGTGTCGATGTCATAGTCCTCCGCGATGTCCCCGCACTCCACCAGCACGACCTCCTTCGCATGTTCCCTCAGATGGACGCGCGCACCCCGGTCACCCGTGGCGGTCCTCACGATGTCCGCCCAGCGGTCCGCCCCGAACAGCACCGGATGCCCGCGCTCGCCGTCGTACGCCGCCGCCGCCAGGCTCGTGGTCGAGCGGAACGCCCCCCGGACCCGGGCCACCGCCGCCGCCCCGATGCCGGGCTGGTCCACGAGGGAGACCAGGGCCGCGCCCGCCCCCGTACCGGCCAGGGAATCGAGGCCGACCCGCAAGGAGGAACCCATGCCCTCCTCCCAGTCCGGGTTGTCCACCACGACGCAGCCCGCCAGGTCGGCGCGCTCGCGGACCTCGGCGGCCGAGGCCCCGAGCACCACGTGGATCGGGGCGCAGCCGGCCTCGCGCAGCACGCGCACCGCGTTCTCGACGAGCGGGCGGTCCCGGTAGGGCAGGAGCGCCTTGGGTCGTCCGCCGAGCCGGCGTCCGCCGCCCGCCGCCAGGAGCAGGCCCGCCACCGGCGGCGCCCCCTCGGTCGGCGCGGCGGCTACCGCGGCAGCGGACGGCTCGGTGCGGTGCCCGGTGGGACGGTCGGTGAGGTGTTCGGCTGCTGACATGACACCGATTCTCGCGCCTTCCCCGCACGGTACGAGCGCCCCGCCAAAGCGCGGCGTACGGCCGCGAGCGCGGCGCCGATCCGCAGCGGCTCGGAGATCCGGTTCTCGGCGGCGGCCGCCAGGGCCCGCTCGTCACGGTCGGTGAGCGTGGAGGTGTACATGACGGATGCTCCTTGCCAATCGGGGTCCAATGAAGCGAGTCTGGACCCGGATTGGCCTGGCAGGCAGAGCCAATCGGGGGAGGTTGGCATGGCAAACGGGCGAGTGGTCCAGACGGCGGACAGAACGATCGGCAGCCGGCAGCTCGCCGCCCTGCTGCCCGCGGAGGTCGTGGCCCGCCCCGGCTACCGGGCCCTCGCCGACGCCGTCCGCACCCTGATCCTCGACGGCCGGATCGCCCTGCACGTCCGGCTGCCCGCCGAACGCGAGCTCGCCGAGGCCGTCGGCGCGAGCCGGGCCACCGTCACCGGCGCCTACGACCTGCTCCGCGAGAGCGGCTACGTCCGCAGCCGGCGCGGCTCCGGCACCTGGACCGAACTGCCCGAGGGCCACCGCCCCGTCGGCGCCCACGCCCTCGTCGGCGGCGGCATCGGCGGCCGCGCCGACGACGACCCGGGCATCGACCTCGCCATCGCCGCCATGGGAGCCCCCGAGGGCAGCCTCACGGAGGCACTGGCCTGGGCCGCGCCCCGGCTGCCCGAACTCGCCCGCACCCCCGGTTACCACCCCTTCGGGCTGCCCGACCTGCGCACCGCCGTCGCGGAGCGGTTCACCCGGCGCGGGCTGCCCACCCGCCCCGAGCAGATCCTCGTCACCGCCGGCGCCCAGCAGGCCTTCGCCCTCGTCGTCAGCCTGCTCTGCCGGCCCGGGGACCGGGTCGTCACCGAGAACCCGACCTACGCCAACGCCCTCGACGCCCTGCGCCACGCCCGGCTGCGCACCGGCTCCATCGCCGTCTCCGACGCCGGCTGGGACCTGGAGATCGCCGAGTCCACGCTGCGCCAGACCGTCCCGCGGCTGGCGTACGTGATCCCCGACTTCCACAACCCCACGGGCGCGCTGATGCCGCCGGAGCAGCGGCTGCGCCTGCTCGCCGCGACCCGGGCCACCGGTACCTGGTTGGTGGTCGACGAGACCATCGCCGACATCGCCCTGGACGTACCGGCGCCGGCGCCGCTCGCCTCGCTGGCCCCGCGCGGCGGCGCCGACCACGTGATCACCATCGGCTCGCTCAGCAAGACGCACTGGGGCGGCCTGCGCGTCGGCTGGATCCGGGCCGGCGCCAAGATGATCACCGAGCTGACGGCCGTACGGGTCTCCGCCGACATGACCGGCTCCGTACTCGACCAGGTCGTCGCGCTCCCGCTGATGGACGCCCTGGACCGGACCCTGCCCGCGCGCCTGGACCAGCTGCGCGGCCGGCGCGAGGCGCTCGTCGCCTCGCTCCAGCGGCACACCCCCGAGTGGTCCTGGCAGCTGCCCCCGGGCGGCCTCTCGCTCTGGGTGGACCTCGGCGAACCGGTCAGCTCCGCGCTCGCGGAGCGGGCGGCCTCCGTCGGCGTGCACATCGGGCGCGGAGCCCGCTTCGGAGTCGACCCGGGCACCTTCGAACACCGGCTGCGGATCCCGTACACCCTGCCCCCGGACCGGCTGGACGAGGGCGTACGGCTCCTCGCGAAGGCCTTCCACGAGGGCGTGCCGCTGACTCCGGCGGTGGAACGGCCGCACTGGGTGGCGTAGCGCCCACCCGCTCGCGCGGAACCAGGCGTTCGGCGCGGGCCGGAACACGAGCGCGACGGCGGCGAGCCCCGCCGCCGCGTGGACGGGCCGGCGGCGGTGGAGGCGGTCGCCGGACGTCCCGGTCCTCCGGGCGACGCCGGACCCGCACCCGCCCGCGGGCCGGTGCGACCGGCCGGGGGCGAGCCCCCTCCTCGGCCAGGGGGCGAGCCCCCGGCTACGGGGTCCGGCGGATCAGTCGGCGGGAGCCGGCCACCGCCACCGCCGCCGTGCGGGAGTCGACGCCGAGCTTCGCGTAGACGTGCACCAGGTGGGACTTGACCGTGGCCTGGCTGAGGAAGAGCCGCTTGGAGATCTGCTGGTTCGACAGGCCGTCGGCGACCAGCTGGAGCACCTCCAGCTCCCGCTTCGTCAACGCCTCGGCAGGCATCCGCATCCGGTCCATCAGCCGCAGCGCCACCGCCGGAGCCAGCGCCGACTGGCCCGCCGCCGCCGTGCGCACCGCCGCCGCCAGCTCCTCCGGCGGGGCGTCCTTGAGCAGGTAGCCGGCGGCGCCCGCCTCCACCGCCGCCAGGATGTCCGCGTCGGTGTCGTACGTGGTCAGCACCAGCACCCGGGGGGCGCCGGCCCGCGCGGTGATCGCCGCCGTGGCCGCCGAGCCGTGCATCCCGGCCCCGAACTGGAGGTCCATCAGGACCACGTCCACCGGCTCCGACGCCGCCAGTTCCACCGCCCGCTCCGCCGTCGCCGCCTCCGCGACCACCTCGAAGTCCGGTTCGGTGTCCAGGACCGCGCGCAGCCCGGCCCGGACCACCGGGTGGTCGTCGGCGAGCAGCAGCCGGATCGTCATCAGGTCGCCTCCAGGGGCAGGGGCAGGGTGACGGCCACGGCGGTGCCCTGGCCCGGGTCGGACTCGACGGTGAACAGCCCGCCCAGGGTCTCGGCCCGCGCGCGCATCGCCGGCAGGCCGAAGCCGCCGCCCGCGGGCGCCGACGGGGCGGCGGCGGGGTCGAAACCCCGGCCGTCGTCCACGACGTCCAGGGTCACCGAGGTGTCCATGAAGGTCAGGGTGATCTCGGCGCGCCCGGCCCGGGCGTGCCGTACGACGTTGGCCAGCGCCGACTGGGCGATCCGCAGCAGCGCCACCTCGTACGGGGTGGGCAGGACGCGCGGGTCGCCGCTCACGGAGAACCGCACGCGCGGACCGGGGACCCCCGAGCAGAGCCGCTCCAGGGCCCCGGCGAGCGAGCCGTGTTCCAGGTCCGGCGGGGTCAGGGCCCGTACGAACCGTCGCGCCTCGGCGAGGTTCTCCTGCGCGGCCTCCCGGGCCCGGGCGATGTGCTCGGCGGCCCGGGTGTCCGGCGGCAGGGCGCGTTCCGCCGCGCGCAGCAGCAGCTGGATCGACGACAGCCCCTGGGCCAGGGTGTCGTGGATCTCGCGGGCGAGGCGTTCGCGTTCGGCGAGGATGCCCGCGCCCCGCTCGGCGGCGGCCAGCTCGGCCCGGGTGGCGATGAGTTCCTCGATGAGCTCGCGGCGGCGTTCGCTCTCGCGGTACAGGGCCTGGTAGCCGAGGACCGTGGCGACGGCGACGGCCCCGCCCAGCAGCGGGCCGAGGAAGGCGCCCGGGGTCACCGCGCCGCTGTGGGCGAGGAACCCGCCGATCGCCGCGCAGGCGGTGACGGCGACGGCGACGATGCCCCAGCGCAGCCGCAGCAGGTGCAGTTCGAGGAAGTACAGGGGGAAGGCGATCCACAATCCTTCGGGGGAGACCACCAACAGCGCGGCCCAGGCCGTTCCGAGGCAGGCCAGCCACCCGGCCGCGGCGCGCGGGGAGTTCCGCACGGTCGGCGCCAGTACGCCGGTCAGGTACACGGCGGCCAGCAGCGCGCAGGCCGCGATCACGGCCCCGGCGTGCGGGGCGGACCCGGTGACGGCCCGCCCGGCGGCCAGCGCGAGCAGCCCGAGGAGCAGGGCGTGCAGGCACAGCCGCAGGACGCGGGAGACGGGGGTGAGGGGGCGCGGGCGCGGGGCATCGGACATGGCCCGACCAGCGTAAGTCGCCGGCCGGGGGCGCCGGTCAACCAAAAGTTCGATGTCGGGAGCCCCCTTTCGATACGAGGATCCCTACTGTGGCGCGATGTCCCGTGCCCACGCGGAAGACCAAGGTGGGGACATGTTCGTCGCATGGAGAGATCTACGGTTCGCCAAGGGCCGGTTCGCCCTCATGGGCTCGGTCGTCCTACTGATCACGCTGCTGGTCGGCCTGTTGTCGGGACTCACCTCGGGATTGGCCCGGGAGAACATCTCGGCCATCACTGGGCTCCCCGCGACCCGGCTGGCGTTCGCCGCGCCGGCCGGGGACCAGAAGGTGTCCTTCACCGGTTCCCAGGTGCCCGAGGCGGCGTGGCGGGCCTGGCGCGAGCGGCCGGGGGTGAAGTCGGCGGAGCCGCTCGGGATCCGTACGACCAATGCCGTCTCCGGTGAGCGCGCCGCGGCCGTGACCCTCTTCGGCGTCGAGTCGGCGGGCCGGCTGGCCCCGGCCGGGGCCGGCCTCGCCCAGGGGCAGGTCGTGCTCAGCCGTAAGGCCGCCGCGGAGCTCGGCGGTCTCACCGCGGGCGGCAGGGTGAAGGCGGGCCCGCTGGAGCTGACGGTGGCCGCCGTCGCCGGCACGGCCTCCTACAGTCACACCCCGGTGGTGTGGATGGACATCAACGACTGGCAGCGCATCGGGAACCCCGGCACCTCACTGGAGTCCCTCGCCACCGTGCTGGCCCTCCAAGCCGGCGGACCGGTCGACTGGGCGGCGGGCGACGAGGCCGCCTCCACCAGCGCCCTCACCGTCGAGGACGCCCTCGGCGCCATAGGGTCCTACCAGGCGGAGAACGGCTCGCTCCAGCTGATGCGCGGCTTCCTCTTCGCCATCTCGGCCCTGGTCATAGGGGCCTTCTTCACGGTGTGGACGATCCAGCGCAGCGGCGACATCGCCGTCCTGAAGGCGCTCGGCGCCTCCACCCCGTACCTGCTCAAGGACGCCCTCGGGCAGGCCGTGGTGATGCTCGCGATCGGCACCGGGGCCGGGACGGCCCTGGCCGTCGGCGCCGGCGCGTTGATCGGCGGCGGTGACGTGCCCTTCGTCCTCGACGCGGCCACCGTGCTGGTCCCGGCGGCGATCATGATCGCGCTGGGCGTGCTGGGCGCCGCCCTGTCCATCCGGCGGATCACCGCCGTCGACCCGCTGACCGCCCTCGGGAGCGCCCGATGACCCTGCTCGTCCACGACGTCACGCTCACCTATCCCGACGGGGACGGCCGGCTCACCGCGCTGGACGCGGTGTCCCTGGAGGTACCGGCGGGCACCATGACCGCGGTCATCGGCCCGTCCGGCTCGGGCAAGTCCAGCCTGTTGGCCGTCGCCGCCACCCTGGTCACCCCGGACTCCGGCCGGGTCGTCGTCGCGGGCCGCGACACCGCGACGCTCGGCGCCGCCGAGAAGTCGGCCCTGCGGCGGGAGGAGATCGGCATCGTCTTCCAGCAGCCGAACCTGCTGGCCTCGCTGACCGCGCTGGAGCAGCTCCAGGTCATGGGCCACATCGCGGGTCGGCCCGCCCGGCTGCTGCGCCGGCGCGCGGTGGAACTGTTGGAGTCGGTGGGTCTGGCCGACAAGGCGGACAAGCGCCCGCACGAGCTGTCCGGCGGTCAGCGCCAGCGCGTGAACATCGCCCGCGCCCTGATGAACGAACCGTCCGTGCTGCTCGTCGACGAGCCCACCAGCGCCCTCGACCACGAGCGGGGCGCGGCCGTGCTCGACCTGCTGGTCGCCCTCACGCGCGAGCGCTCCACCGCCACGGTGCTGGTCACCCACGACCACGCCCACCTGGAGCGCACGGACCGGACGGTCACCATGGCCGACGGCCGCCTCGCCGCCGCGGCGGCGCCGTCCCGCCCGGCGGCCTGAGCCTGGCCGCCGCCCCCGTACGGCCGACGTGCGAAGGCCCCCGCCGCACCTCTGAAGAGGGGCGGCGGGGGCCTTCGTACGTGGGTGACGCGCGGGGGATCAGGCCGGGCTCTGGCTCTGGAGGGCCACCGACAGCTCGGCGGCCACGCCCTGCAGGATCGGGACGAAGGACTCGGCCACGGCCTCGGTGACCCGGCCGGCCGGTCCCGAGATGGAGATCGCGGCGGCGGTCGGCGAGTTCGGCACCGACACGGCCAGGCAGCGGACTCCTATTTCCTGCTCGTTGTCGTCGACCGCGTAGCCGGCCTTGCGGACCCGCTCCAGCGCCTCCAGGAAGCCGTCGGGCGTGGTGATGGTCTTCTCGGTCGCGGCCGGCATTCCGGTGCGGGCGAGCAGGGCGCGGACCTCGTCGGCGGGGGTGTGGGCGAGCAGGGCCTTGCCCACGCCCGTCGAGTGCGGCAGCACCCGGCGGCCGACCTCGGTGAACATGCGCATGGAGTGCTTGGACGGCACCTGCGCGACGTAGACGATCTCGTCGCCGTCGAGCAGGGCCATGTTGGCCGTCTCGCCGGTCTCCTCGACCAGCCGGGCGAGGTAGGGGCGGGCCCAGGTGCCCAGCAGGCGCGAGGCGGACTCGCCGAGGCGGATCAGCCGGGGACCGAGGGAGTACCGTCGGTTGGGCTGCTGCCGGACGTAGCCGCACGCCACGAGGGTGCGCATCAGTCGGTGGATGGTGGGCAGCGGCAGACCGCTGGCGGCGGAGAGTTCGCTGAGCCCGACTTCACCGCCGGCGTCCGCCATGCGTTCGAGCAGATCGAAGGCGCGCTCAAGGGACTGGACGCCCCCGCCGGCGGCGGTGGGCTTGGCGGAAGCGTCGGTGGTGCTGGCGCTGGACGTCGGCACGGCGCGGTCCTTTCGGTGCTGGCAGGCAAGGGAGCAGCCTACCGGTCGGTCGACGCCGGCCCTAGAGCCGGGCCTTTGCCGTCCCCGCCGGTCAGAGGGGGTTTGTCCTGGTGGCGGACGTCCTCGGGAAGTTACCCGTCCGGTTCCTGGTGGCGGTAGCTACATTCTGGATAGTGAAATCTTAATTCCATCCTGTGGAAACATCCAATTGCGACCCGGGTGGGCCGGCGGTCCCTCCGGTCGCTCTTGACTGGCTCCGGATCGAGGTGAAGACTCCGTCAACAGAACGTTGAATTTCGCTCTGTGGAAGTAGATGGGGAGGTTCCGGTGGCCGACGTGGCTGTGGAACTGGTACTGCGCTCGACCCGCGTCATCACCCCCGAGGGGACGCGCGCCGCCTCGGTGGCCGTCGCCGACGGGAAGATCACGGCCGTGCTGGCGTACGAGGCCGAGGTACCGGCCGGAGCCCGGCTGGAGGACTTCGGCGACGACGTCCTGCTCCCCGGCCTGGTCGACACCCACGTCCACGTGAACGACCCGGGCCGCACCGAGTGGGAAGGCTTCTGGACGGCCACCCGCGCCGCCGCGGCCGGTGGCATCACCACCATCCTCGACATGCCGCTCAACTCCCTGCCGCCGACCACCACGGTGGACCACCTGCGCGTCAAGCAGGAGGTCGCCCGGACCAAGGCGCACGTGGACATCGGCTTCTGGGGCGGCGCGCTGCCGGACAACGTCAAGGACCTGCGCCCGCTGCACGACGCCGGGGTCTACGGCTTCAAGTGCTTCCTGTCCCCGTCGGGCGTGGACGAGTTCCCCCAGCTCGACCAGGAGCAACTGGCCGCCTCCCTCGCGGAGATCACCGGCTTCGGCGGCCTGATGATCGTGCACGCCGAGGACCCGCACCACCTGGAGTCCGCGCCGCAGAACCCGGGCCCCAAGTACGCCGACTTCCTGGCCTCCCGTCCCAAGGACGCCGAGAACACCGCGATCCAGAACCTGATCGACCAGGCCCGCCGGCTGAACGCCCGCGTCCACGTGCTGCACCTGTCGTCCTCCGACGCGCTGCCGCTGATCGCCGCCGCGAAGGCCGAGGGCGTCCGGATCACCGTCGAGTCCTGCCCGCACTTCCTCACCCTGACGGCCGAGGAAGTCCCGGACGGCGCGACCGAGTTCAAGTGCTGCCCGCCCATCCGCGAGTCCGCCAACCAGGACATCCTGTGGGACGCGCTGGCCGACGGCACCATCGACTGCATCGTCTCCGACCACTCGCCCTCCACCGCGGACCTGAAGACCGGCGACTTCGCCACCGCGTGGGGCGGCATCTCCTCCCTCCAGCTGGGCCTCCCGGCGATCTGGACCGAGGCGCGCAAGCGCGGCCACGGCCTGGAGGACGTGGTCCGCTGGATGTCCGCCGCCCCGGCCGCCCTCGCCGGCCTGGCGCGCAAGGGCGCGATCGAGGCCGGCCGCGACGCCGACTTCGCCGTCCTGGCACCCGAAGAGACCTTCACCGTGGACCCCGCGGAACTGCACCACCGCAACCAGGTCACGGCGTACGCGGGCAAGACCCTGCACGGCGTCGTGAAGTCCACCTGGCTGCGCGGCACGCAGATCGCCGACCACGGCACCCCGACCGAGCCCACGGGCCTCCTCCTCGAAAGGCAGAACTGACAGTGGCGATTGAATCCTTCACCGGCAACGCGAACCCGTACGGAGGCGGCGACCCGTACGCGGACTACCGCACCGCGGACTTCCCGTTCACCCAGTACGCGAACCTCGCCGCCCGTGAGCTGGGCGCCGGTGTCACCTTCGCCAACGACGAGTTCTTCGCCATGCGCGAGAACCTCCTCATCGCCGAGGCCGCGCACTTCGACCCCGAGCACTTCGGCCACAAGGGCAAGGTCATGGACGGCTGGGAGACCCGCCGCCGGCGCGGCGTCTCCGCCACCCAGCCGTGGCCGACCCCCGAGGACCACGACTACGCGCTGGTGCGCCTCGGCGCCCCCGGCGTGATCCGCGGCATCGTCGTCGACACCGCCCACTTCCGCGGCAACATGCCGCAGGCCGTCTCCATCGAGGGCACCAACTGGGAAGGCGCCCTCGCGCCGACCCCGGAGGAACTGCTCGGCGACGACGTCAAGTGGACCGTGCTCGTCCCGCGCACCGCGGTCGGCGGCCACGCGGCCAACGGCTACGAGGTCACCGCCGAGCAGCGCTTCACGCACCTGCGCGTCAACCAGCACCCCGACGGCGGCATCGCCCGCCTGCGCGTCTACGGCGAGGTCGTCCCGGACCCGCGGTGGCTGGCCACGCTCGGTACCTTCGACGTCGTCGCCCTGGAGAACGGCGGCTCGGTGCAGGACGCGTCCAACCGCTTCTACTCCCCGCCGACCAACACCATCAACCCCGGCCGCTCCCGCAAGATGGACGACGGCTGGGAGACCGCCCGCCGCCGCGACAACGGCAACGACTGGATCCGCTACCAGCTCGTCGCCGAGTCCGAGATCCGCGCCGTCGAGATCGACACCGCGTACCTCAAGGGCAACTCGGCCGGTTGGGCCTCGCTGTCCGTCAAGACGGGCGAGGAGGGCGACTGGACGGAATTCCTGCCGCGCACCCGCCTGCAGCCCGACACCAACCACCGCTTCGTACTGGACGCGCCGGCGGTCGGCACGCACGTCCGGATCGACATCTTCCCGGACGGCGGCTTCTCCCGCCTGCGTCTGTTCGGCTCGCTGACGGAGACGGGCACGGCCGCGCAAGCCGCCCGTCACCAGGAGCTGGGCGGCTGACGCAGCCCCTCCCGACGACTGCCCCGGGGGCCGACACCCCCGGGGCGCGGGCCCTGCCCGAAGGGGCGCACCGCATCGCGGTGCGCCCCTTCGGGCTGTCCGCCGGGGGCGGCGTGCCCGACGGCCGGCACGCTACGCGGCGTGCCCGCCGTCCACGGAGAACTCGCCGCCCGTGACGTACGCGGCGTCCGGCCCGGCCAGGAAGGACACCATCGAGGCGACCTCGTCGGGCGCGCCGAACCGGCCGAGGGCCGTCAGCGCCGCCTGGGGCCCGGCGTACGGTCCGTCGGCCGGGTTCATGTCGGTGTCCACCGGGCCGGGGTGCACGAGGTTCGCGGTGATGCCGCGCTCGCCGAGCTCCCGGGCCAGCGCCTTGTTCAGGCCCGTCAGCGAGGCCTTGCTCATCGTGTAGAGGGTCCCGCCCGGGCCCGGCACCCGCTCGGTCATGCAGCTGCCGATGGTGATGATCCGTCCGCCGCGCCCCATCCGGCCGGCCGCGGCCTGGGAGGTCAGGAAGCAACCCCGCACGTTGACGTCGAGGACCTTGTCCACGTCCGTCGAGGTGAGGGACTCCAGCGGGCCGAGGACGCCGACGCCCGCGTTGTTGACGACCACGTCGAGGCGGCCGAACGCGCGCACCGTCTCCGCGACGGCCGCCCCGGGCCCCTCCGGGCTGCCCGCGTCGGCCCGTACGGCCAGGGCCCGACGGCCCAGCGCCTCGATCTTGCCGACGACCTCGGCCGCCGCCCCGGCGTCCTGGGTCCAGGTGATCACGACGTCCATGCCGTCCCGCGCCAGGCGCAGGGCGGTGGCCGCCCCGATGCCGCGGCTGCCACCGGTCACCAGGGCCACCGTGTTGACAGTGTTCATTGCTGTTCCTCCCGCTTCGGGGCTGTTCGGCTGTTCGGCCCCATTGGTCGTTGCGAGTTCAATGAAAGGTGAGCCGTCGAGTCGGTGCCGGCGGTAATCGGACACGGCGTTCACGCCTGCCGCGCCGGAGGTTCGGAGCGGAGCGGGGATCCGAACCTCCGGCGCGGGAGGCGCGCGGTGGCGGGGGAGGGGTGTGGGGAAACCGGGTCGACCGGGAAGATCGACTCGGTTACCGTGGGTCCGCACCCGTGCGAGCCGCCGAAGTCTCCACCCCTTCCCGCCGTTGGAGACGCCCCGGTGACCACCCTCGCCGCCCCCGCGCCCGCCCTCGCCCCCCGCCGGGCCTGGCTCGCCGATCTGCCCGTACTGCTCGTCGCCGTCGTCTGGGGCGGCAGCTACCTCGCCGCCAAGGGCATCACCACCACCCACACCGTGATCGCGGTGCTCGTGCTGCGCTTCGCCCTCGTGCTGCCCGTCCTCGTCATCGCCGGTTGGACGCGGCTGCGCGCGCTGAGCGCCGCCCAACTGCGCGGCGCCGGGGTGCTGGGCCTCGTGCTCGGCGGGATCTTCCTGCTGGAGACGTACGGGGTGGTGCACACCTCGGCCACCAACGCCGGGCTGATCATCAGTCTGACGATGATCTTCACCCCGCTCGCCGAGTCGGCCGTCCGCCGCACCGCGCCCTCGGCCGCCTTCCTCGGCGCCGCCGCCGTCTCCGTCGCGGGCGTCGTGCTGCTCACCCAGGGCGCCGGGTTCACCGCGCCCGGCCTCGGCGACTGGCTGATCCTCGGCGCCGCGCTCGCCCGCACCCTGCACGTGCTGCTGATGGCCCGGATCAAGGCCGTCCAGGACGCGGACTCGCTGTCCCTGACCACGGTTCAGCTCGGCAGCGCCGTCCTGGTGTTCGCCGTGCTCGCCACGCTGCCCGGTACGGGCTCCTCCCCGTGGGCGGCCGCAGCGGACTTCGGGGTCGCCCAATGGGCCGGTCTCGCCTTCCTCTCCGTCTTCTGCACCCTCTTCGCCTTCTTCGTGCAGATGTGGGCCGTACGCCGCACCTCGCCCTCCCGGGTCAGCCTGTTGCTCGGCACCGAACCCCTCTGGGCGGCCGCGGCGGGCATCGCCCTCGGCGGGGAACACCTCGGCGCGGTCGGTACGGCAGGGGTTGTCCTCGTACTGGCCGGTACCGCGTGGGGGCGTCGCGCCGCAGGCTGAACGATTGTCCGAAAGTAGCTCCTGCCAGCTTGATCGTCGGGCCTACTGTGGCCGTCATGCCCGTTCTCGACATCAGTTCGATCGCCGACGACTTCGACGAAAACCCGTACCCGCACTACGCGCGGATGCGGGAGGAAGGGCCCGTCCACCGGGTCAAGGCGACCGACGGCACCGAGATCTGTCTCATCGTCGGGGACGAGGCGGCCCGTCAGGCCCTCGTGCACCCCGCCATCTCGAAGAACTGGCTGACCTCCGGCCGCAGCTACGCCGACCGCGAGACCACCGACGCGAGCGACAACATGCACCGCGCCGACCCGCCGCACCACACCCGGTTGCGCCGACTGGTGTCGCGCCCCTTCACCTCGCGCCGGGTCGAGGACCTGCGCCCCCGCGTCCAGCAGATCACCGACGAACTGCTCGACGCGATGGCGGCGAACCCCTCCCGCGGCGCGGACCTGGTCACCTCCTTCGCGCACCCGCTGCCGATGACGGTCATCTGCGAACTCCTCGGAGTGCCCGACGCCGAACGCGAACCGTTCGGAGCCTGGTCCGTCGAGATCGTCTCGCCCACCGGCCAGGAGGCCGAGGACACCGCCCTGCGGGAGATGACCGCCTACCTCACCGAGCTCACCGAGGCCAAGCGCGCCGCCCCCGGCGACGACCTGCTCAGCGCCTGGACCCTGAGCCGCGACGACGACGGCGACCGGCTCACCCCGCGGGAACTCGTCGCGATGGCCTTCCTGCTGATGATCGGCGGCTTCGAGACCACCAGCCACCTCATCACCAACGGCGTACGGGCGCTGCTCGCCCACCCCGAGCAGCTGGCGGCCCTGCGCGCCGACTTCGACGGGCTGATCGACGGAGCGGTCGAGGAGATCCTGCGCTACGACGGCCCGGTGGAGAACTCCACCTTCCGCTTCGCCCGCGAGGACCTGGAGATCGGCGGAGCCTTCATCGCCGAGGGCTCGGCGGTCCTGATCTCCCTGGCCGGCGCGGACCGCGACCCGTCCCGCTTCGCGGAGCCCGACGCCTTCGACATCCGCCGCCGCGGCCCGGGCCACATGGCTTTCGGCCACGGCATCCACTTCTGCCTCGGCGCCCCGCTCGCCCGCATGGAGGGCCGCATCGCACTGCGCGCCCTGCTGGAGCGCTTCCCGGACCTCGCCGAGGTGCCCGGACCGCGCGAATGGATCAGCGGCTCCCTGGTCCGTGGCGTCAAGCAGTACCCGGTGCGCTGGTAGGCGTCGCACCGTGACCGCCCGCAGCCGGGCCCCCTCACAGATCCGGGAGCTCCGCCGGCCGCACCGGCCGGCGCTCCCGGCGGGACAGCTCGCACGCCTCCGCGACCCGGAAGGCGGCGAGCGCCTCCCGGCCGTCGCACGGATTGGGGCCCTCGCCCCGCACCAGCCGGACGAAGGCGTCCAGCTCGGCCTCGTACGCCGGGCCGAAGCGCTCCAGGAACCCGCCCCACGGCTTGCGCGCCGCCGGCGGACCCTGCGGTTCGGTGGAGGCGATCGGCGTCCGGTCGTCCAGCCCGGCGGACACCTGGTCCCGCTCGCCGGCCAGCTCCATCCGCACGTCGTAGCCGGCGCCGTTGCACCGGGTCGCGGAACTGGTGACGAGCGTCCCGTCGTCCAGGGTCAGCAGGGCCGCGCCGGTGTCGACGTCGCCGCTCTCGCGGAACCGCGCGGGCCCCGCGTCGGAACCGGCCGCGTACACCTCGACGACCTCGTGCCCGGTCACCCAGCGGACCATGTCGAAGTCGTGCACCAGACAGTCCCGGTACAGGCCCCCCGAGGTCGCCAGGTACGGGGCGTCCGGCGGAGCCGGGTCGGACGTCATCGTCCGTACGGTGTGCAGCCGGCCCAGCGCGCCCGAGCGGACCAGCTCCCGCGCGGTGCGCAGGCCCGCGTCGAAACGCCGCATGAAGCCCAGCTGGAGCACCCCGCCGGCGGCCGTCACCTCCCGCAGCACGGCGAGGCTGCGGGCCAGGTCCGGGGCCATCGGCTTCTCGCAGAACACCGGCAGCCCGGCGCGCACGGCCCGCAGCACCAGCTCGGCGTGCCCCTCCGTCGAGCAGGCCACCACCAGGGCGTCCACCCCCCAGCTGAAGACCTGGTCGACGCCGGGCGCGGCGGTGGCCCCCAACCGGTCGGCGAGCCGTGCGGCCCGGCCGGGATCGGCGTCGGCGAGGAGCAGCGAGCCGGCGTCCGGGTGGTGGGCCAGTGTGGCCGCGTGGAACGAACCGATGCGGCCGGTTCCGATGAGCCCGATGCGCATGCACTCAACGTGACCCCGTACGGGGGACCTGTCAATCTGCCCGAGCATGACCCGATGGCCCTTCATGGTCCACTGTGGCGGATACTGGGCGGCTGGAACCGGAATGACCGATTGATAGCGGACGAGGGAAGGGCACGGCGACGTGGCTAGGGTTCGGACAGGGGTACGCGTCGTGGGCGCCGTGCTCGCGGTGGTACTGGGAGCCTCCCTCGCGGGCTGCAGCAGCACCGGCGGCAAGCGTGCCGAGGAGCGGGCGAAGGCCGACGCGGGCCGACCGGCCGTGTCCACCCCGCGCTGGACGTTCGCGATGGTCACCCACGCGGGCGACGGGGACACCTTCTGGGACATCGTGCAGAAGGGCGCCAAGGAGGCCTCGACGAAGGACAACATCAACTTCGTCTACTCCCACGACGACCAGGCGCAGCAGCAGGCCCAGTTCGTGCAGAACGCCATCGACCAGAAGGTCGACGGGATCATCGTCAGCCTCGCCAAGCCCGACGCCCTCAAGGACGTCATCGGCAAGGCGGTCAAGGCCGGCATCCCGGTGATCACCGTCAACTCCGGATCCGCCCAGTCCGCCGCGTACGGGGCCCTCACCCACATCGGCCAGGACGAGGAGATCGCGGGCGAGGCCGTCGGCGCGGAGCTGACGAAGCGCGGGAAGAAGAAGGCCGTCTGCGTCCTGCACGAGCAGGGCAACGTCGGCCACGAGCAGCGGTGCGCGGGGGCCAAGAAGGCCTTCGGCGGGACTCTGGAGAACCTGTACGTGGAGGGCACCAACATGCCGTCCGTGCAGGCGGCCATCCAGGCGAAGCTCCAGGCGGACCCGTCCGTCGACGCGATCGTCACGCTCGGCGCCCCGTTCGCCCCGACCGCCGTCAAGGCGAAGGACGCGGCGGGCAGCAAGGCCGAGGTCGACACCTTCGACCTCAACGAATCCGTCGCCCGGGACCTGAAGTCCGGCGCCCTCGGCTTCGCCGTCGACCAGCAGCCCTACCTCCAGGGCTACCAGGCCGTGGACCTGCTGTGGCTCTACCGCTACAACGCGGACGTCCTCGGCGGCGGCCGCCCGGTGCTCACCGGGCCGCAGATCGTCACCGGGGCCGAGGCCACCGAGCTGGAGGAATACATCAAGCGGGGCACCCGGTGAGCGCGGCGACCCCCACCGTCGACGAGCGCCTCGCGCCGCCCTCCCTGCTGCGCCGCCTCCTCGCCCGCCCCGAGCTGGGCGCGGTCGTCGGCGCGGCGGCCGTCTTCGTCTTCTTCTCCTTCGCGGCCGACAGCTTCCTGCGGGCCTCCAGCCTGAGCACGATCCTCTACTCGGCCTCCACCATCGGGATCATGGCGGTACCCGTCGCGATGCTTATGATCGGCGGGGAGTTCGACCTCTCCGCCGGCGTCATGGTCACCACGTCGGCCCTGTTCAGCTCGATGTTCAGCTACCAGATGACGGCCAACGTGTGGGTCGGCGTCCTGGTGTCGCTGCTGGTGACGCTGGGCATCGGCTTCTTCAACGGGTTCATGCTGACCCGCACCAAACTGCCGAGCTTCATCATCACGCTCGGCACCTTCCTGATGCTGACCGGCCTGAACCTCGGCCTCACCAAACTGATCAGCGGCTCCGTCTCCACCAAGAGCATCGCCGACATGGAGGGCTTCTCCTCCGCCCGGGCGCTGTTCGCCTCCCAGTGGAACATCGGCTCCGTCACCCTCAAGGTCACCATCCTGTGGTGGCTGGTCCTGGTCGCCGTCGCCACCTGGATCCTGCTGCGCACCCGCGCCGGCAACTGGATCTTCGCGGTGGGCGGCGGCGCCGACGCGGCCCGCGCGACCGGCGTCCCCGTCGTCAAGACCCGCATCGGCCTCTACATGGGCGTCGCGTTGTGCGCCTGGATCTCCGGGCAGCACATCCTGTTCTCCTTCGACGTCGTCCAGTCGGGCGAGGGCGTCGGCAACGAGTTCCTCTACATCATCGCGGCCGTCATCGGCGGCTGTCTGATGACCGGCGGCTACGGCTCCGCGATCGGCTCGGCCGTCGGCGCCTTCATCTTCGGCATGACCAGCAACGGCATCGTCTACGCCCAGTGGAACCCGGACTGGTTCAAGTTCTTCCTCGGCGGGATGCTCCTGCTGGCCACGCTGCTCAACGCGTGGGTGCGCAAGCGGGCGGAGGCGAGCAAGTGAGCACGGACACCGCGCCCGGCGCGCAGACCGGTACCGCCCTGGTGCGGCTGACCGACGTCAGCAAGTACTACGGCAACATCCGCGCCCTCCAAGGGGTCTCCCTGGAGGTCTCGGCCGGCGAGATCACCTGTGTGCTCGGCGACAACGGCGCCGGCAAGTCCACCCTCATCAAGATCATCGCGGGGCTGCACCGGCACGACGCCGGCACCTTCGAGATCGAGGGCGAGGAAACCGTCCTGGCCAACCCCCGCGCGGCCCTCGACCACGGCATCGCCACCGTCCACCAGGACCTGGCCGTCGTCCCCCTCATGCCCGTCTGGCGCAACTTCTTCCTCGGCTCCGAGCCCACCAGGGGACGCGGCCCGCTGCGCCGCCTCGACGTGGACCTGATGCGGCGCACCACCCGCGCCGAACTGCTGCGCATGGGCATCGACCTGCGCGACGTCGACCAGCCCATCGGCACCCTGTCCGGCGGCGAGCGCCAGTGCGTGGCCATCTCACGGGCCGTGTACTTCGGCGCGAAGGTCCTCGTCCTGGACGAGCCGACCGCCGCCCTCGGCGTGAAACAGTCCGGCGTCGTCCTCAAGTACGTCGCCGCCGCCCGTGACGCGGGCCTCGGCGTCGTCCTCATCACGCACAACCCGCACCACGCGTACCTGGTCGGGGACCGTTTCGTGCTCCTCAAGCGCGGCACGATGGCCGGCAGCCACACCCGGGACTCGATCACCCTGGACGAGCTGACCCGCCAGATGGCGGGCGGTTCGGAGCTCGACGAGCTGAGCCACGAGCTGGAGCGGGTGGCAGAATCAGGACCGGACGCCGCACCCGGCGCCGCACCGGGCACCACCGCACCATGAGGGACGACACGACTCGATGAGCACGTACCGGGACTTCACGCTCGCCCACCGAGGGGCGGCGCGGGGCACCGTCCTGCGGACCGTCGGGACCCGTGAGCGCAGGTCGCTGCTGACCGCCCCGCGCGTCCCGACCGTCGGCATCGACATCGGCGGCACCAAGGTGATGGCCGGCGTCGTGGACGCCGACGGGGTCATCCTGGAGAAGATCCGCGCCGAGACACCCGACAAGTCCAAGAGCGCCAAGGTCGTCGAGGACACCATCGTCGAGCTGGTACTGGACCTGTCCGACCGGCACGACGTCCACGCCGTGGGCATCGGGGCGGCCGGCTGGGTCGACGCCGACCGCTCCCGCGTCCTGTTCGCCCCGCACCTGGCCTGGCGCGACGAGCCGCTGCGCGACGCGCTCCAGTCGCGGCTCGCGGTCCCGGTGATGGTGGACAACGATGCCAACACCGCCGCCTGGGCCGAATGGCGCTTCGGCGCCGGCCGCGGCGAGGACCACCTGGTCATGATCACGCTGGGAACCGGCATCGGCGGCGCGATCCTCGAAGGCGGACAGGTCAAACGGGGCCGCTACGGGGTCGCCGGCGAGTTCGGCCACATGCAGGTCGTGCCCGGCGGGCACCGCTGCCCCTGCGGCAACCGGGGCTGCTGGGAGCAGTACAGCTCCGGCAACGCCCTGGTGCGCGAGGCCCGCGAGCTGGCCGCCGCCGACTCCCCGGTCGCGTACAACATCATCGCCCGCGTCGGCGGCAACGTCGCGGAGATCACCGGGCCGCTCATCACCGAGCTGGCCCGCGAGGGCGACGCCATGTGCGTCGAACTCCTCCAGGACATCGGCCAGTGGCTCGGCGTCGGCATCGCCAACCTGGCCGCCGCCCTCGACCCCTCCTGCTTCGTCATCGGCGGCGGCGTCAGCGCCGCCGACGACCTGCTCATCGGCCCCGCCCGGGACGCCTTCCGGCGCCACCTCACCGGCCGCGGCTACCGCCCCGAGGCCCGCATCGCCAAGGCCCAGCTCGGCCCGGAGGCCGGCATGGTCGGCGCCGCCGACCTCGCCCGGCTCGTCGCCCGCCGCTTCCGGCGCGCCACCCGCCGCCGCGTCGAGCGCCACGAACGCTACGCGCAGCTCGGCCGGCGCGCCGCCACCGGCCCCGCCGACGCCCCGGACGCCCCGGACCTCAAGGACACAGGACAGCAGTGACCCCGCCCTCCCTGCCCCGCCAGGCCCCGCCCCCCGGGGCCGGCGACCCGCCCGCGCCCACCGTCGAGAACCGCAGGCACGTGGTCCGGCGCCGCTGGATCACCGCGATCATCATCCTGCTGCTCGTCGGGGTCCCGGCGGGCTACCTCGCCGTCTCCGCCCAACAGAGTCGCCAGAGCGGCCGCGACAAGGCCGCGAAGGTCGGCGCGGTCAAGGTGCGCGAGGCCTGGCCGTCCAAGGTGCAGCGCAGCATCTACGAGGTGCCCATCCCGCTGATGGCCTCGCTGGTCGGGTACCTGGAGACCAACAACTGGCGCACCAGCCGGCTCTACGTACAGTTCGGCGTCACCCCCGAGCAGCTCGACGCCTTCCTGGCCGACATGGGCACCACCCGGGAGGCGCTCACCCCCGGGGTGTCGATCTCCACGCACGACGCGGGCGTCGCCGGCTGGAGCTGGAGCCCGAAGCACCAGTGGTACGCGACCACACTGGACGCGCGGGACCCGCGCCCCACCCGGGACGTCACGGTCGACCTCACCAAGCCGTCCAACCCCCGCGTCTACGTCGTCTCCACCACCACCCCGTAGCGCCTGGGCCCGGGGGCCCGGCCGGCCTGGTGCTGTGACCGGAAAGGTCCACCGGGTCGCGGCGCCCGGCACGGCACCTCGCCGCGTTGTCGGACCACGGAAGTACGTCCAGTACGAGCCGCGGCCTCCGCCTTGCGACGCACCGCACCGAACACCGCGACCCGGCAAACCCTTCCGGCCACAGCACTAGGCTCGGTGGCATGAAGCTCACCAAGCGGCTGCACTCCTGCGTCCAGTTGGAGAAGGACGGGCGCACGCTCGTCATCGATCCGGGCGCCTTCAGCGAACCCGACGCCGGCCTCGGGGCGGACGCCCTGCTGGTCACGCACGAGCACCCCGACCACTTCGAGGAGGGTCGGCTGCGGGCCGCGCTCGACGCGAACCCGGCCGCCCGACTGTGGGCGCCGCGGTCCGTCGCACAGCGGCTCGCCCCCGCCTACCCGGACCGGGTGCACACCGTGGGCCACGGCGACGCCTTCGAGGCCGCCGGGTTCGCGGTCCAGGCGCACGGCGAACTGCACGCGGTGATCCACCCCGACATCCCGCGCGTCACCAACGTCGGCTACCTCGTGGACGGCTCGCTCTTCCACCCCGGCGACGCCCTGACGCTGCCCGGCGTGCCCGTCGAGACGTTGATGATCCCGGTGCACGCCCCCTGGAACAAGGTCGCCGAGGTGATCGACTGGGTCCGCGAGGTCGAGCCGCGGCGGACCATCGACATCCACGACGCCTACCTCTCCGACATCGCCCGCCCCATCTACGACACCGCCCTGAACACCCTGTCCGGTGCCCCGCACGGCCGACTCACCGCCGGGGACCACACCGACCTGTGACTGTCGGTGCGGGGCGGTAGGTTGGGACGCATGCGCATCGCCACGTACAACGTCAACTCGATCACCGCCCGGCTGCCGCGGCTGCTCGCCTGGCTGGAGAGCTCCGGTACGGATGTGCTCTGCATCCAGGAGACCAAGTGTTCGGCGGAGCAGTTCCCCGCCGCCGAGCTGCGCGAGCTGGGCTACGAGTCCGTCGTCAACGCCACCGGCCGGTGGAACGGCGTCGCCCTCCTGTCCAAGGTCGGCCTGGAGGACGTGGTGATGGGCCTGCCCGACGGGCCGGACTACGAGGGCGTGCAGGAGCCCCGCGCGATCTCCGCCACCTGCGGCGGCGTGCGCGTCTGGTCGGTCTACGTGCCCAACGGCCGCGAGGTCGAGCACGACCACTACGGCTACAAGCTGGACTGGTTCCGCGCCCTGACCACCGCCATCGCGCAAGACGCGGCCGGATCGCGCCCGTTCGCGGTGCTCGGCGACTTCAACGTCGCACCGACCGACGAAGACGTGTACGACCCGGCGGTCTTCGCGGGCCTCACGCACGTCAGCCCGCAGGAGCGCGCCGCCCTGGAGGCGCTGCGGGCGGCCGGCCTGTCGGACGTCTTCCCGCGCGCCCTCAAGTACGACCGGCCGTACACCTTCTGGGACTACCGGATGCTCGCCTTCCCCAAGAACCGGGGCATGCGCATCGACCTCGTCTACGGGAACGAGCCCTTCGTGAAGGCCGTCAAGGACGCGTACGTGGACCGCGAGGAGCGCAAGGGCAAGGGCGCCTCCGACCACGCCCCGGTCGTCGTCGACCTGGAGGTCTGAGGGCCCCGGCCGCGGGCCTGCCGTCCCGGCCGGGCCCGCCCGGGGGCCCCGATCGCGGTCGGGCAGGCGCGCCCTGTGGCCGGCGGCCGTTCCTGGTGGGACGCTGGACCGCATGCACATCCCTTTCCTGGCCAACTGGTTGAACCGGCACGAAACGGAACAGGGTGCGGGACTCGCCGTCGCCCTCGCGGACGATCCCGAGGGAATCGCCGAACTGTTCTCGGAGTGCGAGATGCTGCGGGCCCAGGCGAGGGCGGCCGGGCTCGAACTCGACCAGACGCCCGCCTCGTTGGAGGCGCTGGACCAACTGATGCCGCGCTGGCGACGGGACCCCGAGGCGGTGCCCTGGCTGGGCAACGACGCGGGGTTCTATCTCGGGACGGTGATCGTCCGGACCATCCCGGACGCCGCCTGGCAGGTCTGGCCGAACGGCCTGCCGATGATCCGGCTGGCATCGGGACGCGAGCTGGACGTCATCGGGTCGGGGGTGTCCTGGGCGATGACCGGGTCCCCCGAGCTCAGCCAGGCCTACGCCGAGGCCTCCGAGGCCTGATCCCCGCCCGTCGCTGCCGCCACCCGTCGCCCCGTTCCCGTACCGCGACGCACCCGGTGTGCTTTATGGGCCTTTCAGGCGTGTCGGGGGGAGTCGCCTTCGGCGGCTGGATAGTTTGCGCTGACCTCGACACACCGACAAGTGGGCAGGGCAGCGTATGGCCGTCGATCCGTTGATCGAGCTGCGGGACGTCAACAAGCACTACGGGACGTTGCACGTCCTCCAGGACATCAACCTCACCGTCGGCCGCGGGGAGGTGGTGGTGATCATCGGCCCCTCCGGCTCCGGGAAGTCCACCCTCTGCCGGACGATCAACCGACTGGAGACCATCGAGTCCGGCACGATCACCCTCGACGGCAAGCCGCTCCCCGCCGAGGGCAAGGAACTGGCCGGGCTGCGGGCCGAGGTCGGCATGGTCTTCCAGTCCTTCAACCTCTTCGCCCACAGGACCGTCCTGGCCAACGTCTCGCTCGCGCAGGTCAAGGTCAGGAAGCGCAAGAAGGACGAGGCCGACAAGCGCTCCCGGGAACTGCTGGACCGCGTCGGCCTCGCCGACCAGGCCGAGAAGTACCCCGCCCAGCTGTCCGGAGGCCAGCAGCAGCGCGTGGCCATCGCCCGCGCCCTGGCCATGAGCCCCAAGGCGCTGCTCTTCGACGAGCCCACCTCGGCGCTCGACCCGGAGATGATCAACGAGGTGCTGGAGGTCATGCAGCAGCTCGCCGCCGAGGGCATGACGATGGTCGTCGTCACCCACGAGATGGGCTTCGCCCGCTCCGCCGCCAACCGCGTCGTCTTCATGGCCGACGGCAGGATCGTCGAGGACCGCACCCCGGAGGCCTTCTTCACCGCCCCCGAGAGCGAGCGGGCCAGGGACTTCCTCTCCAAGATCCTCAAGCACTGAGGGGCCGCCCGATGACACACACCCGCGCGCTGGGCGCCCTCCTGCTCGTCCTGCTCCTCGCCGTGGCCGGCTGCGGCAGACCCGGCAGCCCACCCGTCAAGGGCCCGCAGCCCGAGGACCTCCCCGTCTTCAAGGTCGCCACCGGCTTCCGACTGCCGCAGTCACCCACCTGGGAGCGCGCCAAGAGGCGCGGCCACCTCGTGGTCGGCGTCAAGGAGGACCAGCCGTACATGGGGGAGAAGGACCCCGCGAGCGGTCGCTACTCCGGCTTCGACGTCGAGATCGCCAAGATGATGTCGGCCGCCCTCGGCTTCGACCCCAAGACGATCGAGTACAAGACGATCGCCTCCGCCAACCGCGAGACCGCCCTGCAGAACGGCCAGATCGACTACTACGTGGGCACCTACACGATCAACGACAACCGCAAGAAGCAGGTCGGCTTCGCCGGGCCCTACTTCATGGCCGGCCAGTCCCTGCTGGTCCGCAAGGACGAGGAGGACATCAAGGGCCCCGACGACCTGACGGGCAAGAAGGTCTGCTCGGCCGCCGGCTCCACCCCCTACCAGCGGCTCCAGAAGGAGTACCCGGGTGCGGTCCTCGTCGCCTACGACACCTACTCGGTCTGCGTGGACAACCTGCTGACCTACCAGGTCGACGCCGTCTCCACCGACGACTCCATCCTGTTGGGCTACGCGGCCAAGGTCCCCGAGGAGCTGAAGGTCGTCGGTGACCCCTTCTCCGAGGAGCCGTACGGCATCGGCGTACCGCGCTCCGACAACGCCCTGCGCTTCGCGCTCGACGACGCGCTGGAGGAGAACGAGAAGAACGGCAACTGGAAGAAGGCCTACGAGGCCACCCTCGGCCTGTCCGGCGAGCCCGCCCCGACACCGCCCGCCATCGACCGCTATCCGGCGGGCTGAGGGGAGACCGCACCGCCATGGACGTACTCACCGACAACTTCGCCCTCTACGGAGAGGGCTTCCTCGGCACCGTGGAGCTGACCGTCTACGCCAGTGCGCTGGCCCTGGTCCTGGGCTTCCTGATGGCTTCCTTCCGCGTCGCGCCCGTCGGATCCTTCCGCGTCTTCGGCACGGTCTGGGTGACCGTGCTGCGCAACACCCCCCTCACCCTGCTCTTCTTCGCCGTGCTGCTGGGCCTGCCCCGCTTCGGGATCGTGCTGCCCTTCCAGCTCTTCGCGGTCCTCGCCCTGGGCTGCTACACCTCCGCCTTCATCTGCGAGGTGCTGCGCTCGGGCATCAACACCGTGCCCAAGGGGCAGGGCGAGGCCGCCCGCAGCCTCGGCATGTCCTTCGAGCAGAACCTCGGGTCGGTGATCCTCCCGCAGGCCTTCCGCTCCGTCATCCCGCCGATCGGCTCCACGCTGATCGCCCTCGCCAAGAACTCCGCGATCGCGGGCGCCTTCAGCGTCACCGAGCTGCTGGGCACCTACAAGACCCTCAACGAACTCGGCTACAGCATCATCTGGACCTTCGTCTGGATCGCCGTCGGGTACCTGATCATCACCCTGTCCATCAGCCTGCTCTTCCACGTGTTGGAGAAGCGCTTCGGAGTCGCCCGATGACCGCGCACGGGCTGAAGGGGGACCTGGGGTCCTCCGCCCTCTACGACCTGCCCGGCCCACGGGCCCAACGCCGACACCTGTTCTACGGGATCGGCTCCACGGTGCTCATCCTGGCGCTGCTGGCCTGGATCCTCCACCTGCTCTTCGACACCGAGCAGTTCACCGCCGCCAAGTGGAGCCCCTTCACCTATGAGGGGATCCAGGAACTGCTGCTCAGGGGCCTGTGGAACACCCTCAAGGCCTTCGTCTACGCCTCGGTGCTCTCGCTCCTGCTCGGCGCGGTCCTCGCCTGCGGCCGGCTCTCGGTCCACCGCCCGGTGCGCTGGTCGGCGACGCTGTGCGTGGAGTTCTTCCGGGCCATGCCGGTACTGGTGATGATCTTCTTCATCTTCGTGGCGCTGAAGGTCCAGCCGCTGCCCGCCCTGGTCGCGGGGCTGACCCTGTACAACGGATCCGTCCTGGCCGAGGTCTTCCGTACGGGCGTCAACGCCGTGGAGAAGGGTCAGCGGGAGGCGGCGTACGCGCTCGGCATGCGCAAGACGCAGGTCATGACCTACGTCCTCGCCCCGCAGGCCGTGCGGGCGATGTTGCCCACGATCATCAGTCAGCTCGTGGTGGCGCTGAAGGACACCTCGCTGGGCTACCTGATCACCTACGAGGAGTTCCTGCACGCGGGCAAGCTGATCGCCTCCAACCTGGACTACGACCTGCCGTTCATCCCCGTCGTGATGATCATCTCGCCGATCTACATCGGCATGTGCATGTTGCTGTCCTGGTTCGCCACCTGGGTGGCCCGGCGGGAGCGGGGCAACCCCAAGACCGAGGCGGTGGCGGTGCCGGACGCCGGTCCGGGAGGGCTGCTGCCGGGAAGGTAGCGGCGCACGGGCGCCCACCGCCCGGCAGCAGCCGTGGATCACTGCTCGCGCAGCGGTACGGAGACCCAGCTGGGGTCGGTGCGCGGCGAGGAGAAGGTCAGCTGCGCGCCGGTCGGGTTGTGCTCGATGTAGAGCGGGTCGACGGTGTCCACGACGAGGGCGAGCCGGTGGCCCTCGGGCACGTCGTAGGCGGTGGAGAAGAGCTCCAGGTCCACCCCGAAGGCCTGCCCGGGGGTCTTGCCGTGGAAGGTGTACGGGGCGTTGCTGACCAGCTTGCCGAGGCCGAGCGGGCCGACGTCGTAGAGGTAGGCGACGAAGGTGCCGTCTCCCTTGGTGGGCGTCACGGTGGTGTGGAGCTTGACGGTGCCGCGGATGCGGCGCTCCTCGTCGTAGCGCCCCGACTGCCAGACGGCGGCGAAGGATCGGGGGAGGAGGGGGATCGAGGCGACCGGGGGGGTCTTCAGGAACTGGTCGAGGAGGTTGGAGAGCATGACGATGCCGCCGTTGGCTCCGGAGTCCACGTTGGCGAAGACGTGCTCGCTGTCGGAGAGGGCGATCCGCTCGGTGCCGCCGGAGCCGACGGACTTCCAGTCGGCGTAGCCCTCGTAGCCGCCGGTGCTGCGGGACTTGATCTGCACCGGGGCCTCGGTGTCCACCCCGTTGCGCTCGCCCTTGAGGTAGCGGTCGAACCAGCGGTGGGCGTTGGTCCAGGTGTCGTTGGGCAGCCCGAGCAGGCCGGTGGCCTCGGCGGTGGCGTGGTCGCCGGGGCGGAACTCCAGGCGCTTGGGGCCGGTGAGCTTCTCGTAGAAGGCGGCGTACTGGTTGGGCGGGAAGATGGTGTCGCCCCAGGCATTGCCCAGCATGATGGCGGCGCCGTTGGCGTTGATCCGGTCGACCTTCTCGGCGGGGGACCGCTTGCGGCCCCAGTCGATCATCGCCTGCTCCTTGTCCAGCTTGGACCCGAGGAAGTCGCCGAGGATCTGGCGCAGTTCCGGACCGGGCCGGCCGGTGATGGCGCCGGCGGCGCCGAGCAGGCCGGCGGCCTGGAGGTGCTGGGTGCGTCCGGAGTAGATGGACTCGATGAGGTCGGCCCAGCCGCTGAGCGCGACCACGGCCTTGATCCGCGGGTCGTGCGCGGAGGCCAGCAGACTGATGCCGGCGCCGTAGGAGACCCCGCCCAGGCCGATGCGCGCGGGATCGGCGGGGGTGGTGGCGAGGGCCCAGTCGATGACGGCGGAGACGTCGGCGACGTCGGCGGGGCCGGCCGTCTCGATCTCGCCGCCGGAAAGCCAGAAGCCGCGCGAGGTGTAACCGACCACGACGTAGCCGGAGTCGGCGAGCTTGCGGGCCTGGGCGATGTATTCGATCTGGGGCATGCCCCAGCTGGTGGGCAGCACGATCAGCGGGTAGGTGCGGCCGGGCGTGGCGCCCGCCGGGGTGAAGACGTTGCCCTTGAGGGTGATGCCGCCGGAGCCGGGGATGTCGTGGAAGCGCAGCTCCGGCTGGGCGGCCGCGGTCGGGACGGGTGCGGCTGCCGACGCCGCCTGGGCCTGGTGGGGGGCCAGGCCCAGGGCGGCGGCGGCGAGCAGGGCCGCCACGGCTGCTGCGGTGGTGGTGCGGACTGGCATCGGTCGCTCCTCACGTGCGCCGGTGTCAAAGTGACCCGACGGTAACGGGAGGGGCTTACCTGGGGTAACCCATGGGTAAGTTACGTGGTGGTAACAATTGACTCATAGTCAACAGGGTGGGGGAGCGGACGGGCCCGTCCGGGTCAGCCGTTCTGCGCGCCGCCGCCCAGCGCGCTCTTGGCCTTCCACTCGTCCCAGGACAGGTTCCACTCGCCGTAGCCGTTGCCGAGCTCGGCGTTGCCCTTCGAGCCCTTGCCGACCACCTCGAACGGGTCACCGACCTGCACCTGCCCGTAGAAGGACTTCGCGTGGGCGTCGCTCATGCCCACGCAGCCGGAACTGGTGTTGGCGCTGCCGAAGTTGGCGGAGTTCCACGGGGCGGCGTGCGCGTACATGCCCGACCAGGTCAGCCGCATCGAGTAGTCGACCATCTTGTCGTAGCTGTCGCCGAGGCCCACCGTCTGGGAATCCATCCGGATGGTGCCCTCCTTCGCCATCAGCACCATCTTCCCGGACCACGAGGCCTTCTGGCCGCCGGGAGTGCCCGCAGAGACGGGGATCGTGTCGACCACCTGACCGCCCTCGGTCACCGACAGCTTCTTCGTGTCGAGGCTGACCTCGATCCGCCGGTCCTTCCCGATCTTGAACTCGGTGTTGTAGTCACGGGCGAACAGGCCGCCGCCCTGACCGGAGTCCACACCGTTCAGGTTCATCTCGACCTTCACGTCCGTACCGGACTTCCAGTACTCCTTCGGCCGCCAGTCCACCCGGTCCTTGCCGGAGTAGTCCTTGAACCAGCCCCACGACCCCTCGGCGTTGTCCGAGGCCGTGACCTTCAGCTGCTTCTCCACCTCGGCCTTGTTCTTCACCGGGTTGTCGAAGACGAGCGAGACCGGCATCGCCACACCCACCGTGCTGCCCTTGGGGATGTTGATCGAGACCTTGTTCACCTTGTCCGCGGCCGAGGTCTTGAACTGGGTGTTCGCGCTCCGGCTGTCGGTGTTCTGCGCCTCCACCTTGTACTCGGTGCCCGGCGAGGCGTTGCGCTCCGAGGTCCAGGTCCTGCCGTCGGCGGCTATCCGCCCGGGCAGCTCCCCGCCCTTGCCGTCCGTCACCTTCACCTGCGCGAGCTTGCCCTCGGCGACGGTCACGGTGACGGGCTCGCCCGCCTTGACCTGGTCGCCCGTCAGGTTCACCGAAACCGCCATCGCCGGCTTCTGCTTCATCTCGCCCTTGCCGTTCGCGCCGGCGTCCGAACCGCCCCCGCAGGCGGTCAGCGCGGCGGCCAGGAGAACGGCGCCGGCGGCCGGCGCGGCGTGACGGCTCCGACGGCGCGGCAGTGCGGTACGGCTTGTGCGGCTCAACGAAAACCCCTCCGAAAGTAACGATCGTCCGTAAGCAAGGAGCGAACGGGACGCCTTCGGGTTGCGCCTTTTGCGGAAAACATCCGGACGATCTCCATCGGCGCGCACCGGGCCCTCCCGCGACGCCCTCCCTCCTGCCGGCCCGGGACCTTCGCCCCGACATCGGGACCGAAAGGCCCTACCGGGCAGAGGGTTTCCTGCCCGCAGAGCGATGTCAGGGGCATGCCTGAGCGGCGGGTACGCTCCAACTTCCGCCCCCCGACGACACCCCGTCGGGCGTCACCGACCTGGAGGCCCCGATGACCGCCACCGGAACGACTCCGGCCGCGGCGCCCCCCGGCCCGGCCGTCACCGAGGCCCCGGCCAAGGGCGGCGGCTCGCTCCTGCGCAGCGGCATCCTGATGGCCGCCGGCTCGATCGTCTCCCGCGCCACCGGCTTCGTCCGCTCCGCCGTCGTCGTCGCCGCGCTCGGCACCCAATGGCTCGGCGACTCCTACGCCGTCGCCAACACCGTCCCCAACATCCTGTACATGCTGCTCGTCGGCGGCGCCCTCAACGCCGTCTTCGTCCCCGAGCTGGTGCGCGCGGCCAGGGAACACGCGGACGGCGGCGCCGCGTACACCGACCGGCTGCTCACCGCCTGCACCGCGGCCCTCGTCGCGCTCACCGCCGTAGCGGTCGTCGCCGCCCCGGCCATCATCGGCGCCTACACCCCCTACGGCGGCGACCGGCTCGACACCACCGTCGCCCTCGCCCGGTTCTGCCTCCCGCAGATCCTCTTCTACGGCCTGTTCACCCTGCTCGGCCAAGTACTGAACGCCCGCGGTCGCTTCGGCGCGATGATGTGGACCCCCGTCCTCAACAACCTCGTCATCATCGGCGTCTTCGGCCTCTACCTCGCCCTCTCCCACGACGCCCCCGACGGCCTCACCGCCGCCGAGACCCGACTGCTCGGCATCGGCACCACCGCCGGCATCGTCATCCAGGCACTGGCCCTGGTGCCCTCGCTGCGAGCCGCCCGCTTCCGCTGGCGCCCCCGCTTCGACTGGCGCGGCAGCGGCCTCGCCCGCCCCCTGCGCAACGCCGGCTGGCTCGTCCTGCTGGTCCTCACCAACCAGATCGCCTACTGGGTCGTCACCCGGCTGTCCACCACCGCCGGGGAGGTCGCGGACCGGGCGGGCCTCGCCGCCGGCGTCGGGTACACCGCCTACAGCAACGCCTACCAGCTGTGGGTCGTCCCGCAGGGCATCATCACCGTCTCCCTCGTCACCGCCCTGACGCCCCGCATGGCGGCCGCCGCCGGCGACGGCGACCTCACGGCCGTGCGCCGGGACGTCTCGTACGCGCTGCGCACCAGCGCCGCCCTCGTCGTACCCGCCGCCACCGCCTTCGCCGTCCTCGCCCCCTGGGTGATCGGCGGCGTCTTCGGGCACGGAGCCACCACCCCCGCCGACATCGAGGTCATGGCCGGCATCCTGATCGCCTTCGCCCCCGGCCTGATCGCCTTCTCCGGCCAGTACGTGCTCTCCCGCGCCTTCTACGCCCTCTCCGACACCCGGACCCCGTTCTTCCTCAACCTGGTCATCGCCGGCCTGAACGCCGCCCTGTCGGCCGCCGCGTACTTCCTGCTCCCCCCGCGCTGGGCCGTCACCGGCATGGCCGCGGCCACCACCGTCGCCTTCGCCGCGGGCGCCGCCGTCACCGCCCACGCCCTCGCCCGACGACTGGGCCCGCGCCCGGCGACCCGTGCCGCGCGGGGCGCCGGCGCCGTACGGACCCACCTGCGGCTGCTCGTCGCCTGCCTGCCCGCGGGCGCCGCCGGACACGCCGCCGCCCGGGGCGCCGACCGGTTCGGCGACGTCGCCGCCGCCGGCGCGGGAACCGCCACGATCGTGCTCGTCGTCGTTGTCCTCGCCGGGCCGCTGCGCCTGACGGAGATCACCGACCTGCTGAACTCCCTGCGGCGCCGCATCGGCCGTTAGCGGGAGGAAGGCCACCGACCTTCTGGGGATACTGACCGGATGCCACGCGTACTGCTGATCGAGGACGACCCTTCCATCCGGGAAGGCGTCGGACTCGGCCTGCGCCGCCGCGGCCACGAGGTGAGCGCGGCGGAGACCGGCGAGGAGGGCCTCGCCCTCATGGCCGGCTTCCACCCCGAACTCGTCCTGCTCGACCTCATGCTGCCCGGCATCAACGGCGTCCAGGTCTGTCGCCGGATCCGCGAGACCAGCGAGGTCCCGATCATCATGCTCACCGCGCGCGGCGACGACTTCGACATCGTCGTCGGCCTCGAAGCCGGCGCCGACGACTACGTCGTCAAACCCGTCCGCACCGACATCATCGAGGCCCGCATCAAGGCCGTGCTCCGCCGCCTCGGCGACGCCGGCGCCCGCCCCGGCATCGAACAGCACGGCCGGCTCGCCGTCGACCGGGCCGGACTGACCGTCGCGAAGAACGGCGAACGCGTCGCCCTCGCCCCCAGCGAGATCAAACTGCTCCTCCACCTCAGCGCCTCGCCCGAGCAGGTCTTCTCCCGCCGGCAACTGCTGGAGTACGTGTGGGAGCACAGCTACCACGCCGACGCCCGCCTGGTGGACGCCTGCGTCCGCCGGCTCCGCAACAAGATCGAGGACCCCGACGGCAACCCACGCTACATACAGACCGTGCGGGGCTTCGGCTACCGCTTCGGACCGCTGTAGCCGACCGTGCGCAACCTCGCCCCTCTCGGCCTGCGCACCCGCCTCATCGCCGCGTTCCTCCTCGTCGCCGCGATCAGCGCGGTGGGCACCGCGGCCCTCACCTACCAACGCGCCCGCACCGCCATCCTCACCCAGAGCCAGGACACCGCCGTCAGCACCCTGCGGGACCAGTTGGAGGGCCAGACCCTCGTACTGCCGATGGAACAGCAGCAGCTCCAGCGCCTCGTCACCGACATCGGCAAACGCGGCAAACCGCACCCCTGGGTGGTGTTCGGCGAGTACGGCACCCTGCGCGCCTCCTCCAACGTCACCCCCGCGACCTCCGCCGTCCTCACCGACCGGCTCCGCCGGCAGGTCGCCGCCAACCCGCACGGCGCCTTCCAACGCGTCGAGGACGGCCGCGGCGAGACCTACCTCACCATCGGCATGCCCGCCGTCATGGACTCCGACGGCGGCCCCGCCCGACCCACCGGCGTCGTCCTCTACGCGGTCATGCCGCTCGGCGCCGAGGAGCAGACCGTCGACGCCATGGTCGAGGCCGCCCGCCAAGGCGCCATCCCCGGCCTCGCCATAGCCGTCGTCCCCGCCCTCCTCGCCGCCCGCAGCGTCCTGCGCCCCGTACGGGACATGCGGCGCGCCGCCACCCACCTGGGCCGCGGCCGACTGGACACCCGCATCGAGGTCCGCGGCTCCGACGAACTCGCCGGCCTCGCCCGCACCTTCAACGAGACCGCCCGCGCCCTGGAGGAATCGGTCGCCGAACTCCGCGACGCCGAGGCCCGCGCCCGCCGCTTCGCCTCCGACGTCTCCCACGAACTGCGCACCCCCCTCGCGGGCATGCTCGCCGTCACCGAGGTGCTCGACGAGGACGCCGAACAGCTCGACGCCGACACCGCGAAGGCGCTGCGCCTGATCAGCTCCGAAACCGGGAAGTTGGCCGTGCTCGTCGAGGACCTGATGGAGATCTCCCGCTTCGACGCCCGCGCCGCCGAACTCAACCTGGACGACGTCGACGTCGCCGAAGCCGTCGGCAAGACCCTGGAACTGCGCCACTGGGACGACGACCGGGTGACCGCCGACCTCCCCCCGGACATCCGGGCCCGCCTCGACCTGCGCCGCTTCGACGTGATCCTCGCCAACCTCGTCGGCAACGCCTTGCGGCACGGCACGGCACCCGTCCGGATCTCCGTACGCACCCAGCCCGACCCCGCCGGGGAACGCCTGCTCATCGAGGTCACCGACAGCGGCCCCGGCATCGCCCCCGCGGTGCTGCCGCACATCTTCGACCGGTTCTTCAAGGCCGACGGCGCCCGTACCCGCTCCGCCGGCAGCGGCCTCGGCCTCGCCATCACCCTGGAGAACGTCCGCCTCCACGGGGGCACCCTGCGGGCCGCCAACGCGGCGGACGCAGGCGCGGTGTTCACCGTCGACATGCCCGTGGAGGCCGTCGCGTGAACCGTCGCCCCGCGCCTGCCGGCCGCTGGTGTCCTCCCGACCGGCCGGCGCCTTTCGACCGGCCTTCTTCCGCAAGCCGGCCGTCCCCTTCCGACCGGCCGTCCCTCGCCGGCCGCTGGTTCCCTTCCGGCCGCTCGTCCCGTTCCGGCCGCCCGGCCGTCGTCGGCCTGGCGCTCGCCGGCCCCCTGCTGCTCACGGCCTGCGGGATCGCCCCGACCGGCGTGATCGAGAGCGGCGCGCCCGCCCGGGTCGCCGTCGCCGCGCCCGCCCGCGGGCCGCTCGCCTTCTTCGTCGGCCCCGACGGCCGGCTGGTGCCCTCGCCGCAGCCCCGGACCGCGGCGAGCGCCCCGCTGAGCGGCGTCCTCGGGCTGCTGCGCGGCCCCGGCAGCACCGAACTCCGGGCCGGGCTCGGCACCCGACTGCCCGTCGTCGAGGGCCCGGACGCCGCCGCCGTGGCCGTCGTCCCCGTCGCCGACGACGGGCTGGACCTGCGCGTCCCCTTCCCGGTCGCCGGCCTGGACGCCGTCGCCCGCGGCCAACTCGTGTGCAGCGCCGCCGCCGGCCTCGGCAACGGGTACGAGGTCTTCCTGCACGGCCCCGACACCACCCTGGACCCCGAACGCTGCCACCCCGACCACTGACCGGCCCCTTGCGGACGACCCGCCCGGCCGTCACCGTGTGGACCATGGAACGCGCCGCCGACGTCCCCGACGTCTTCGACCCCCGCGTCTACGCCGAAGGCGTCCCGCACGAGCGCTACCGGACCCTGCGCGACCGACACCCCGTCGCCTGGCAGGCCGAGCCCGAGATCCAGGGCTGGCCCGCCGGCCCCGGCTTCTGGGCCGTCACCCGGCACGCCGACGTCGTCCGCGTGCTGCGCGACCACGCCACGTACTCCTCCTGGGCCGGCGCCACCCAGATCCGCGACCCCGACCCGGCCGACCTGCCGTTCCTGCGCAGCACCATGCTCAACCAGGATCCCCCCGGGCACGGCCGGCTGCGCCGCCTCGTATCCCGCGCCTTCACCCCCGCCCGCGTGGACGCCTTCGCCGGCCGGGCCCGCGACCGCGCCCGTAGGCTCCTCGCCGCCGCCCGGGACCACGCCGAGGACGGCAGCGTCGACGTGGTGGCCGCCGTCACCGACGAGTACGCCCTGCTGAACCTCACCGACCTGCTGGGCGTCCCGCCCGCCGACCGGGCCCTGCTGCTGGAGTGGACCGTACGGATCATCGGCTACCAGGACCCCGAGGACGCCCCCGAGCCCGTCACCGGCCCGGACGGCACCCCGTTGAACCCCCGCTCCCCGGCCCTGCTCGGCGAGATGTTCGGGTACGCCCGGGAACTGGCCGCGTACAAGCGCGCCCACCCCGGCGACGACGTGATGACCGCCCTCGCGCAGGCCGGCCTGGCACCCGCCGAACTGGAGATGTTCTTCTTCCTGCTGACCGTCGCCGGCAACGACACCGTGCGCAGCGCCGCCCCCGGCGGGCTCCTGGCCCTCGCCCGCCAACCCGACGCCCACCGCCGGCTCGCCGACGCCGGCGCGCCCATGGACCGGGCGGTCGACGAACTCCTGCGCGTCCACCCGCCCGTACTGAGCTTCCGCCGCACCGCCGTCCGGGACACCCTCCTGGCGGGCACCCGGATCCGGGAGGGCGACAAGGTGGTGGTGTTCCACGCCTCCGCCAACCACGACGAACGCGTCTTCGCCGACCCGCACCGCCTCGACCCGGCCCGCTCGCCCAACCCGCACGTTTCCTTCGGCGACGGCCCGCACGTCTGCCTCGGCGCCCACTTCGCCCGCCTCCAACTGCGCATCCTCCACGAGGAGTGGCTCACCCTGCTGCCCGCACCCGAACTGACGGCCCCACCCCGTCGGTTGGTCTCCAACTTCATCAACGGCATCACCCGACTCCCCCTCCGGGTGACGGGGTGAAGCGGTTACCGCGCACGGGGCCTTGCCGGGGCGGCCGTCGACCGCGCCGCACCGCGCGGGTACCGCGCGGAGGGTAGGGCACCTTCCGGCCGCGAACCCCGCCGGGAGCGGGCGGCGGTGGGCCGAGCACAATGTTGCGCACGTCGTCGTGCGCGCGCCGGGCGGGGACATCCGCCCGGGCACGGACCGGACGGGACGCGTTGCGCCCCGCAGGGGGACGGCGGCGTCGACGTACCGACCTGTGGAGAAAGCTGTGAACATGCCTGACGCACCGACCGGGGACCGGCCGGACTGGGGAACCGCCTTCCGTTCCATCGCCGACGACTGGCTCTTCGCCGACGTCGACGGCCCGCTCCCGTCCGAGGCGGTCCTGCCGCTGGAGAACCCCGACCTGTACGACTCCGGCGTGTGGGACAAGCACCTGAAGATCGAGGAGCGCTACCGCACGGTCTCCATCGGCGTGTACGCGGGCCGGCGGATCGCCGTCCTCAACGCCAAGCTCGGCGCGCCCGCCGCGGCGATGGCCATCCAGGCGGCGGCCGGCCGCGGCGTGCGCACCCTGGTCGGTGTCGGCTACTGCGGAGCCGTCGCCGACAACCTCCGCTGCGGCGACCTGCTCGTCCCCACCGGCGCGGTCTCCGCCGACGGCACCAGCGCCGCCCTGTGCCCCGGCCGGTACCCGGCGGTCGCCGACCACCAGCTCGTACGGGCCCTGCACGACACCGCCCCCGGCACGCTGCGCGACGGCCTGGTGCACACCCTGGACGCCGTCTACACGCAGGACTCGGCGCTCGTCGAGGAGTGCCGGCGCACCGGCGTGTCCGGCATCGACATGGAGACCGCCGCCGTCCTCACCGCGGCCCGCCTCTCCGGGATGCGCGCCGCCACCCTCCTCGTCGCCAGCGACCACCCGGGCCTCGGCCTGCCCACCGACGGAGCCCTCATCGGCGCCGGCTTCGACCGGGCCATGGGCCTGGCCCTGGAAGCACTGACCGCCGGCGGCACCCGGTAGGACCGAGCGCCGGGGGCCGCGCCCGCCGCGGCTCCCGGCGGGACGGCCCGGGCGGTCACCTGACGCGGCGGCGGGGCGAGCGCTAGGCTCTGCGGACGTTGTCGACCGGAGGTCCGCCATGCACCGTCCTGCCGCACGTTCGTTGCCGCTGCTCGCCCTGGTCGGAGCGCTCGTCTCCACCGGCGCGGCCGCCCCGCCGTCGTCCCCCGCGGCCCCGCCCAAGGTGCCCGTGGCCGCCGGGTACGGCGGGGCCGTCGCCAGCGTCGACCCGGACGCCTCCGCCGTCGGGATCTCCGTACTGCGCGCCGGCGGCAACGCCGTGGACGCGGCCGTCGCCACCGCCGCCGCGCTCGGCGTCACCGAGCCGTACTCGGCGGGCATCGGCGGAGGCGGCTACTTCGTGTACTACGACGCCCGCACCCGCCGCGTGCACACCATCGACGGCCGCGAGACCGCGCCGGCCACGGCCACGGACACCCTCTTCCAGGAGAACGGCGTCCCCATCCCCTTCGCCGAGGGCCAGACCAGCGGACGCGGCGTCGGAGTACCCGGCACCCCCGCCACCTGGAAGAGCGCCCTGGACTCCTGGGGCACCAGGCCGTTGCGCCAACTCATGAAGCCCGCCGAGAAGTTGGCCCGCGACGGGTTCACCGTCGACGAGACCTTCCGGGCCCAGACCGCCGCGAACGAGGAACGGTTCAGGGACTTCCCCGACACCCGCGCCCTGTTCCTGCCGGGCGGGGCGCTGCCGGTCGTCGGCTCCACCTTCAAGAACCCCGACCTGGCCGACACGTACGCCGAACTCGGACGCAAGGGGACGGGCGCGCTCTACCGGGGCCCGATCGCCGATGACATCGTCCGCACCGTGCGCAAGCCCCCCGTCGACCCGGCGGCCGTCCGCACCGTCCGCTCCGGCGACCTGACCGCCGCCGACCTGCGCGCGTACGCGACCAAGCGGCAGGAACCGACCCGGGTGAGCTACCGGGGCCTGGACGTCTACGGCATGGCGCCCTCCTCCTCCGGCGGCACCACCGTCGGCGAGGCCCTGAACATCCTGGAGCGCAGCGACGTCCGCAAGCTCTCCGAGAGCCAGTACCTGCACCGCTTCATCGAGGCCTCCCGGATCTCGTTCGCCGACCGGGGCCGTTGGGTGGGCGACCCGGCCGCCGTGGACGTCCCGACGCGCGACCTGCTCTCGCAGCGCTTCGCCGACTCCCGGGCCTGCCTGATCCGCCCCGACCGGGCCCTGACCAGCCCGCTGGCACCTGGCGACCCGCGCCGGCCGGCGCCCTGCGCCACCACGGGCCGGGCGGCGCCGACCACGTACGAGGGGGAGAACACCACGCACCTGACGGTCGCCGACCGCTGGGGCAACGTCGTGTCGTACACCCTGACGATCGAGTCCACCGGCGGCAGCGGCATCACCGTCCCGGGACGCGGCTTCCTGCTGAACAACGAACTGACCGACTTCTCCTTCGCGCCGGCCGCCCCCGGCGTCCCGGACCCGAACCTGCCCGGCCCCGGCAAGCGGCCGCGGTCGTCGATGTCCCCGACCATCGTGCTGGACGAGGGGCGCCCGGTGCTCGCGGTCGGCTCCCCGGGCGGCGCGACGATCATCACCACCGTCCTGCAAACCCTGCTCGGCCACCTGGACCGGGGCCTGCCGCTGGTCGACGCCATCGCGGCCCCGCGCGCCAGCCAGCGCAACCAGACCACCACCGAACTGGAACCGGGCCTGTGGAACAGCCCGCTCCGGGCCGAATTGGAGGCGCTCGGCCAGGGCTTCCGACAGAACCCCGAGATCGGCGCCGCCACCGGGGTGCAACGCCTCCCGGGCGGACGCTGGCTCGCGGCGGCCGAGACCACCCGCCGCGGCGGCGGCTCCGCGATGGTCGTCCACCCGCACGGGAGGCCGTAGCCGGCGCCGCCGCGGCCCCGGCCCCGGGGGCTACGGGGCGGTGAGGATCCTGGGGCCGCCGGCGGTGATCGCTACCGTGTGCTCCGCGTGCGCGGCGCGGCTGCCGTCGACGGTGCGCAGGGTCCAGCCGTCGGCGTCGCAGGTGTAGTCGTCGGTGCCGCCGGCGGTCAGCATCGGCTCGATCGCCAGGACCATGCCGGCGCGCAGCTTCATCCCGCGCCCCGCCGGGCCCTCGTTGGGCACGCCCGGGTCCTCGTGCATGCTGCGGCCGATGCCGTGGCCGCCGAAACCGTCGGGGATGCCGTAGCCGGCGGCGCGGCAGACGCGGCCGACGGCGTGCGCGATGTCGCCGATCCGGTTGCCGGGCCGGGCGGCGGCGATGCCGGCGGCGAGGGCCTCCTCGGCCGTGGCGATCAGCCGCAGGTCGGCGGGGCGGGCCCGACCGACCGTGAAGCTGATCGCCGAGTCGCCGGCCCAGCCGCCGAGCTGCGCCCCGCAGTCGATGCTGACGAGGTCGCCGTCGCGCAGCCGGTACGCGTCGGGGATGCCGTGCACGATCGCGTCGTTGACCGAGGCGCACACCACTGCCGGGAAGGGCACCGGCGCGAACTGCGGCCGGTAGCCGAGGAAGGGCGAGGTGGCACCCGCCTCGCGCAGCACCTCGCGCGCGGTCCGGTCCAGTTCCAGCAGGGACACCCCGACCGCGGCCGCGGCCCGCACGGCGGCCAGGGCGTGCGCGACGACCCGGCCGGCTTCGCGCATCTCGTCGATCTCACGGTCCGTCTTCAAATTCACCATGCCAATAACTATACCGGTATAACTTTACCGGTATAGTAATGGGAGGTTGGGGGTATGCTGACCCCATGGTCCGTACCCCGTTGACACCCGAAGAGCGTGAACGCGGCGAGCGCCTGGGCGCCCTGCTGCGCGAGGCCCGTGGCGCCCGCAGCATGGTCGAGGTCGCGGCGGGCGCCGGGCTTTCGGCCGAAACCCTCCGCAAGATCGAGACCGGCCGGGCCCCGACCCCCGCCTTCTTCACGGTGGCCGCGCTCGCGGGCGCCCTCGGCCTGTCCCTGGACGACGTGATGCGGCGCTGCGCCCTCGTACCGGTCTGAGGCCGGGCGCGCCGTGCGCCGGGGTCGGCGCCGGGGCCGGGGCCGGCGGGGCCGGCCTGCCTCAGCGCCCGGCTCTCCTCGGCCTCGACCCCCGACGGGGGGCGGCGCGGCCGGTCCGTCCGCCGGGTACGGCGATGCCGGACGTAGCCGCTCGGCCGGTGGCCGTCGTGAGCGGCTCAGCCTCCGCACGGGGCGAACGGTGATCGCTGCCGCTCCCACCAGGATTCGCACCGGCAGGCGCCGAACGGCGACCGGCACTCCGCGCACGGCGGCTCGGCCGGCTCCGGCTCCGTGCTCGCCCGCTCGGCGGCCTCCGGAGCGTCCACGCGGCGAAACAGTCGGCAGTCACAGGGCGGGGCGTTCGCGACGCCCAGGCACCGGCCCAGCGAGGGGACGTGGACACCCCGCTCGTGCGCGCATTCCGCACACGCGTGCGCGGCCCGGCCGTCGGCCATCGGGCACTCCTTCCGGCGGAACGCCGACCCCGGGGGCGGGGGAGCGGGCACCGCGTCGGGCCACCGTACGCCTGCGGTGGGATGATCCGACAGGGTGCGGTTGCGGGCCGCCGCCCGGGGAGAGTCCGGCGGCCGATCAGCCCAATCGCTGCGGGACCACCGGATCCTGGGGGAAGCATGAAGGCGTGTCAGCAACGGACGCAACGAAGGCGACGCACGCGGCCGGCCCGACGAACGCAGCCGGCACACGCTCCGAGGCGAGCCCGTCCACCGCGGCCGGCGGGGCGGCACGGGGCATCACCACGACGTCCGCGCTCGGCGCGACCGGCCCCGGTCCCGTCCACCCCCTCAACGCGGCCGGCGCGGCCAACGCGTCGCAGCGGCTCGGCCTCGGGCTGCTCGGCGCCCTCCTCGCGGGCGGACTGCTCCTCGCCGCCCGCTCCCTCCCCGACGACCGGCCCCCCGCCCCCGACCCGGGCGACGTGGTCGTCCCGCACCAGGACGGGACGCGGGAGTAGCCGCCCGCCGGGCGACGCGCCGGACGCCGGGCCGGGCCGGTCCACGCCCGGCCTCGGGGCGGCGGCACCCCTTAGGCTCCCTCCATGTCCCTCGAACAGCTGGGCCGGGCCCGGTACGTGAGCCTCACGACCTTCCGCAAGGACGGCACCCCCGTCGCCACTCCCGTCTGGGCCGTCGCCGATGGCGGCGAACTGTACGTCTGGACGCGCAGCGACTCCTGGAAGGTCAAGCGCGTCCGCAACAACGGCAAGGTCACCGTGGTGGCCTGTGACGTGCGCGGGCGCGTGGTGGAAGGAGCCCCCGTGCTGGAGGGGCAGGCGCGACTGCTCGACGGGGAGGGGCTCAAGCGGGTGCGCCGGCTGATGATGCGCAAGTACACCTGGCAGTTCTGGATGGTGGACGTACCCGCAGCTCTGGCCCGGCGCGGGAAGCGGCCGCACACCGGGATCGCCGTCAAGCTTTGAGATTCCCGTAGCCCGCCCGTAACACGGGTGGGATGCAATGCGGTCATGGAGACGCCGACTTCACTGGTGATCGAGCAACTCGCCAACTGGCTGCGGGGGTTGACCCAGAGGCTGGATCCCGGGGCAGGCTGGTACGGGGAGTTCCTGCGGCGGGATCCCGAGGGGATGCGGGCCTGCCTGGAGGGCGTCGCGGTGCCGCCGTGGGACGTGCTGGACTCCCTGCTCGCCGACCTCGCCGACCGTGCGGGCGCGGCGGGCGCCGGGTCGGTGGCGCGCGAGGCCGAGTACGCCGCCGGGTTGCGGGCCGCGGCGGTCGCCGCCCACGACGCCACGCCGGACGGGGCCCGGGAGCTGCCCGCGCTGCTCGCGGCGGCCGCCGAGCAGCGGGCCGTGTCGCAGGCGGCGGTACGGATCCTGACCGGGCGACTCGGGTCGGCGGGTGCCGATCCCGCGCGAGCGGCCGCGCTCGCGCGGGAACTGTCCTGGACCCGGGACGACGCCGCCCGCGCGGCCTCGCGGCACACCGACCTGGCGGCCCGCCTGGACGCGTCGGGGCCCCGCTCCCAACCGACCTGGCCCCCTCCGGCGCCGACGTCGGACGAGTCCCTGCCCGTCCTGCCCAGCCGGCGGGAGGCCCGCACGCGACCCGTGGCGTTCCCCGGGGCGGAGCCGCCCCCGGAGGCTCCCGACGCTCCCGCCGAGGTGCCGGTGGGGCGGGCCGAGGGGCGGTGGTGGCGCGGTGGGGCGCGGCGTTCCGGTGGCGCCCGGTACGCGGGTGCCGCGAGGGCGCAGCCCCGGCCGTTCACCCCGCCGCCCGGTCAGGAGGATCCGTCCGCGCCCGCTCCGGGCGGTGCGCTCCCGGCGCCCCGCGGGGCACGCTTCGGCGCCCGGAACACCGCCGCCGACGCGCAGCACCACCGCGCCGCCGCCGCCGCTCGGGTCGCGGGGGTCGCGGGGGCTGCGGGGGTCGCGGGGGTCGCGGGGGTCGCGCCCCCCGGTTCCCGGACCCCGCACCCCGCAGACCCCGGCGAGCCGGCCCCGCCCGCCGGGTCGCCCGGCCTCCGGGCCCCGACTCCGTACGCCGACGCCGGCGGGCCTGACGCCGCGACTGTGTACGCTGACGCCGGTGGGCCTGACGCCGCGACTGTGTACGCTGACGCCGGTGGGCCTGACGCCGCGACTGGGTACGCTGACGCCGGTGGGCCTGACGCCGCGACTGGGTACGCTGACGCCGGTGGGCCTGACGCCGCGACTGCGTACGCCGACGCTTCCGGGTCCCCGCACCCGTACGCCCCCGCCCCCGGGTCCCCGCGCCCGTACGCGGACACCCCCTGGCCCGTGGCCCCGTCCCCCGGCCCCGGTGCGCCGGCTGCGTACGCCCCGGACCCCGGGGGTCCGTACGCGCCCGCCCCCGGATCCCCGGCCGCGTTCCCGGACCACACCCCGCGGCCCCCGGACCCGTCCGCCGCCTCCGCGGGCGCCGCCGCCGGGGAGGACCGCGTCGGGGGCTTCGTGGCGCGGCTGCTCGATCTGCGGGTGCGGGGGCTGGGTGGTGAGGCGCACGCCCTGTTGTGCGAGGCCGCCGGTTGGCCCGCCGCGCTGTTGCCCGCCCTCGCCGCCGGCCTCGGCCGGGCCGGCCTCGCCTCCGACTGGGCGACCCTGCTGTGGGAGGCGGCCTCGCTGCCGCCCGCCCGGCTCGCCGAGGTCGCGGCCGCGCTCGGGGACGCGGGCCGCGACACCGACTGCGGTCGGCTGCTGCGTCAGGGCGTCGCCCGGCCCGCCGCCGAGGTGGCCGACGCCGCGCTCGCCCTGGGGGCCGCCGGTCGGGAGCGCGAGGCGCACGCCCTGCTCGGGGCCTTCGTGGGCCTGCGCACCGCGGAGGAGGCCGCCGCCCTCGCCCGCCGGGACCCCGGCTGGTTCGTGCCCCGGCTGCTGCACGAGGCGCGGGCCCTCGCCGGGAACCGACACCGAGACCTGGCGCACGCCCTGCGGGTGGCCGGACTGCCCGGTACCTGAACCGCCCGCCTGCCGACCGCAATCGACCGCGTGGCGACGTAACTTGATCGACTACTCCAACTGCGCACGGCGGTCTTGCCCCGAGCTGGGACGCGGCCTACCTTCGACTCCCTACGCACCCCGTCTACGTGCGTAGAAGTCGGCGTTCCCGTCGCGAGGAGCAGCTCATGGCCCAAGTCGTCCGCGCCGCACTCGTCCAGGCCACCTGGACCGGCGACACCGAGTCGATGATCGCCAAGCACGAGGAGCACGCCCGCGCCGCGGCTGCCCAGGGTGCGCGGATCATCGGCTTCCAGGAAGTGTTCAACGCCCCCTACTTCTGCCAGGTGCAGGAGCCCGAGCACTACCGCTGGGCCGAGGCCGTCCCCGACGGCCCCACCGTCCGCCGGATGCGGGAACTGGCCCGTGAGACCGGCATGGTGATCGTCGTACCGGTCTTCGAGTTGGAGGCCGAGGGCCTCTACTACAACACCGCCGCCGTCATCGACGCCGACGGCAGCTACCTCGGCAAGTACCGCAAGCACCACATCCCCCAGGTCAAGGGCTTCTGGGAGAAGTACTACTTCCGCCCGGGCAACCTCGGCTGGCCCGTCTTCGACACGGCCGTCGGCCGGGTGGGCGTCTACATCTGCTACGACCGCCACTTCCCCGAAGGATGGCGCGAACTGGGTCTGGCCGGAGCACAGTTGGTATACAACCCGTCCGCCACCCACCGCGGCCTCTCCGCGCACCTGTGGCAGCTGGAACAACCCGCCTCAGCCGTCGCCAACGAGTACTTCATCGCCGCGATCAACCGCGTCGGCCGCGAGGAGTACGGCGACAACGACTTCTACGGGACCAGCTACTTCGTCGACCCGCGGGGCAAGTTCGTCGGCGACGTCGCCAGCGACAAGGAGGAGGAACTCCTCGTCCGCGACCTGGACTTCGACTTGATCAAGGAGGTCCGCGACCAGTGGGCCTTCTACCGCGACCGTCGCCCCGACGCCTACGGAGGGCTTGTACAGCCGTGACCAACCCCATCCCCCTGCACAGCCGCCACCGCACCGTCATGCCCGACTGGCTCGCGCTCTACTACGACCGCCCCATCGAGCTCACCCACGGCGAGGGGCGCCACGTCTGGGACGCCGACGGCAACCGCTACCTCGACTTCTTCGGCGGCATCCTCACCACGATGACCGCGCACGCCCTGCCCGAGGTGACCAAGGCCGTCTCCGAACAGGCCGGCCGGATCATCCACTCCTCGACCCTCTACCTGAACCGGCCGATGATCGAACTGGCCGAACGGGTCGCCGCGCTGTCCGGCATCCCCGACGCCCGGGTCTTCTTCACCACCTCCGGCACCGAGGCCAACGACGCCGCCCTGCTGCTCGCGACGACGTACCGCCGCTCCAACCAGATCCTGGCCATGCGCAACAGCTACCACGGCCGGTCCTTCTCCACCGTCTCCATCACCGGGAACCGCGGCTGGTCCCCGACGAGCCTCTCGCCGCTCCAGACGTACTGGGTGCACGGCGCCGTCCGCTCCCGCGGCCCCTTCGCGGCGCTCCCCGACGCCGAGTTCACCGCCGCCGCCGTCGCCGACCTGGAGGACGTGCTCGGACAGGCTCGCGGCGGAGTGGCCGCGCTCATCGCCGAACCCATCCAGGGCGTCGGCGGCTTCACCTCCCCGCCCGACGGCCTGTACGGGGAGTTCCGCGAGGTCCTCGACCGGCACGGCATCCTGTGGATCAGCGACGAGGTACAGACGGGCTGGGGTCGCACCGGCGAACACTTCTGGGGCTGGCAGGCCCACGGCCAGAACGGCCCGCCGGACATCCTCACCTTCGCCAAGGGCATCGGCAACGGCATGTCCATCGGCGGCGTCGTGGCCCGCGCCGAGGTGATGAACTGCCTCGACAGCAACTCCATCTCCACCTTCGGCGGCTCCCCGATCACCATGGCCGCCGGCCTCGCCAACCTCTCCTACCTGCTGGAACACGACCTCCAGGGCAACGCCCGCCGCGTCGGCGGCCTGCTGATGGAACGGCTGCGCGCCATCGCCGCCCACGTGCCCGCCGTACGGGAGGTCCGCGGCCGGGGCCTGATGGCCGGACTGGAACTCACCGAACCCGGCACCGACCGGGCCGCCCCGGACGCCGCCGCCACCGTCCTGGAGGCCGCCCGCGCGGCCGGCCTGCTGCTCGGCAAGGGCGGCGGCCACGACACGAGCGTGCTGCGCGTCGCGCCGCCGCTGTCCCTCACCGTCGCCGAGGCGGAAGAGGGCGCCGCCCTCCTCGAACAGGCACTCCGCAGCATCACGTAGGGGGATTCACATGAGCATCCGCACCCTGATCCGCGGCGGGCTGGTCGTCACCGCCGCCGACGAGCTCCACGCGGACGTCCTCATCGAGGACGGCCGGGTCGCGGCGCTCGCCGCACACGGCTCGGAGGCCGCCCGGGTCTGGACGGCCGACCGCACCATCGACGCCTCGGGCAAGTACGTCATCCCGGGCGGCGTCGACGCGCACACCCACATGGAACTCCCCTTCGGCGGCACCGCCGCCTCGGACACCTTCGAGACCGGCACCCGCGCCGCGGCGTGGGGCGGCACCACCACCATCGTCGACTTCGCCGTGCAGAGCGTGGGCCGCTCCCTGCGCGAGGGCCTCGACACCTGGTACGCCAAGGCCGACGGCAACTGCGCGATCGACTACGCCTTCCACATGATCCTCTCGGACGTCAACGAGGGCACCCTCAAGGAAATGGACCTCCTCGTCGAGGAGGGCGTCAGCTCGTTCAAGCTGTTCATGGCCTACCCCGGCGTCTTCTACTCCGACGACGGGCAGATCCTGCGCGCCATGCAGCGGGCGTCGGGCAACGGCGGGCTGATCATGATGCACGCCGAGAACGGCATCGCGATCGACGTCCTCGTCGAACAGGCCCTGGCGCGCGGCGAGACGGACCCCCGCCACCACGGCGAGGTCCGCAAGGTGCTCCTCGAAGCCGAGGCCACCCACCGGGCGATCCAACTCGCCCGGGTGGCCGGCTCCCCGCTGTACGTGGTGCACGTCTCCGCGGAGGAGGCGGTGGCGGAGCTGGCCGCGGCCCGGGACAAGGGCCTGCCGGTCTTCGGCGAGACCTGTCCGCAGTACCTGTTCCTGTCCACCGACAACCTCGCGGAGCCCGACTTCCAGGGCGCCAAGTACGTGTGCTCCACCCCGCTGCGCCCGCGCGACCACCAGGCCGCCCTGTGGCGGGGGTTGCGCACCAACGACCTCCAGGTGGTCTCCACCGACCACTGCCCGTTCTGCTTCCGGGGCCAGAAGGAGCTGGGCCGGGGCGACTTCTCGAAGATCCCGAACGGGCTGCCGGGGGTGGAGAACCGCATGGACCTCCTCCACCAGGCCGTCCTGGACGGGCACATCAGCCGCCGCCGCTGGATCGAGATCGCCTGCGCGACCCCGGCCCGGATGTTCGGCCTCTACCCGCAGAAGGGCACCATCGCGCCGGGTTCCGACGCCGACATCGTCCTCTACGATCCGCACGCCGAGCAGGTCATCTCCGCCGAGACGCACCACATGAACGTGGACTACTCGGCGTACGAGGGCAAGCGGATCACCGGACGCGTCGACACGGTCCTCTCGCGCGGCGAACTCGTCATCGACCGCCGGGAGTACACCGGCCGGGCCGGCCACGGGGCCTTCGTCCACCGCTCGACCTGCCAGTACCTGTAAGGAGAGTCCCGACATGGACTTCGGCCTCGTCCTGCAAACCGACCCGCCCGCCTCCCAGGTCGTCAGCCTGATGAAGCGGGCCGAGCGCAACGGGTTCCGCTACGGCTGGACCTTCGACTCGGCGGTCCTGTGGCAGGAACCGTTCGTCATCTACAGCCAGATCCTGGCCAACACGCAGCGGATGACCATCGGCCCGATGGTCACCAACCCGGGCACCCGCACCTGGGAGGTCACCGCCTCCACCTTCGCCACCCTCAACGACATGTACGGCAACCGCACCGTCTGCGGCATCGGCCGCGGCGACTCGGCGATGCGGGTCGCCGGCCGGGCCCCCAACACCCTGGCCCGGCTGGGCGAGGCCATCGACGTCATCCGTGACCTCGCCGAGGGCCGCGAGGCGGAGGTGGACGGCAAGCCGCTGCGGATCCCGTGGATCAAGGACGGGAAACTGCCCGTCTGGATGGCCGCGTACGGGCCGAAGGCCCTCGCGCTGGCCGGACAGAAGGCGGACGGATTCATCCTCCAACTCGCCGACCCCTACCTGACCGAGTGGATGATCAAGGCGGTCCGCCGGGCTGCCGCGGAGGCCGGCCGCGACCCCGACGCGCTCACCATCTGTGTGGCGGCCCCCGCCTACGTGGGAGAGGATCTCACCCACGCCCGCGACCAGTGCCGCTGGTTCGGCGGCATGGTCGGCAACCACGTCGCCGACCTCGTCTCCCGGTACGGCGAGCACTCCTCCATGGTCCCGGAGGAGCTCACCGAGTACGTCAAGACCCGCCAGGGATACGACTACAGCCACCACGGCCGCACCGGGAACCCGTCGGCCGACTTCGTCCCCGACGAGATCGTCGACCGCTTCTGTCTGCTGGGCCCGCCCGAGGCCCACATCGAGAAGCTCCGCGCCCTGCGCGCCCTGGGTGTCGACCAGTTCGCCGTCTACGACATGCACGACGCCCGTGAGGCCACCATCGACGCCTACGGCTCCGACATCATCCCGGCGCTGCGCGACTGATTCTCGTCCGGGGCGCGGGACCGACCGGAAGGTCGGTCCCGCAACGGGTCACCCGGCGAGGAGGATCCGGCCGGCGAGGAGGGTGAGGGCGGACGGGTCAGCGCCCGGCGGCCCTGGAGGCGGGGACGGTAGGGACGGTCTCGACGGCACGCAGTCCGTCGGCCGATGGCCAGATGCCCAGGACCAAGGAGGCGAGGTGGGCGCCCCGGGCACGGATCCGGTCCTCGTCCCAGCAGGAGGCCCAGGCGTCGATGCCGGAACCGGGCGGGGGGTTGAGCCCTGCCGAAGATCCGCCGCAGATCAACCGTGTCAGCCTTCATGGCTCCCCTCCTTGAACCGAACTCCCACCACGGTAGCGATCTTCCCTCCTCGAAAGGCCGACTCCGGGAAAGCCGCAACCCCCGCTCCACACCGTTCGGTTCACCCCGCCCGTGCCCGGCGGCCGGCGGGGGCCCGGTGACCCGCCCGACCCGGCGGTCAGCCCGTGCAGGTGATGGAGAAGGGGACCGGGTTGGAGGTGGTGCGGGTGGGGCTTTGGAGTTCCACGGCCATTCCGGTGGTCAGGTTGCCGCTCTTCGCCCAGGTCGTCAGGCGCACGGTGTCGTGGCCCGTGGGGTTGGCCTCGGACCCGATCGACATGGTGCGCCAGTGGGGGTCCACCACGGAGCCGTCACCGGACACCCAGCGGTAGGAGATCAGGGTCGGCTCGGAGGCGGTGAACGTCGCGGTGAAGGCCGGGGCCCGGTTCTCGGGGGTGGGGCAGCTACCGGTGTAGGTGGTGTTCGCGCCCGCCACCGACATCCGTACCCCGGAGTCGGGGGCGGCGTCCCCGCCGCCGGCCAGTGCGAGGGCCACCCCGCCGGAGATCAGTAGGCAGACGGCGGCGCCGGCCGCGACGAGGACCGCCGTACGGCGCTTGCGGGGCGGGGCCGTGGGGATCGCGGGCGCCGCCGGCGTCGCGTCAGTGACTTCGGCGGTCGGCGCGGCGGTCGGCACGGCCGTCGACGGAGCCGTCGTCGTGGGTTCCGTCGCCGGCTCGGGCTCGGGCTCCGGCGGCGCGGGCGCGGCGACCGGTGTCGCCAGGACGCGGGCGGCGGTCGTGGTGGCGTCCGGTTCGTGCGCGATCTCCCGCAGCGATTCGGTGACCTGAGCGGCGGGGGTCCGCTCGGCGGGCTCCTTGCGCAGCAGCCCGGCGATGACGGGTGCGAGCGGGCCGGCCCGGGTCGGCGCCGGCGGTTCCTCGTCCACGACGGCCCGCAGGGTGCTCAGCGCGGTGTCCTGCCGGAACGGCGAGACCCCCTCCACTGCCGCGTACAGCATCACTCCGAGGGACCACAGGTCCGACTCGGGGCCGGAGGGACGGCCGAGCGCCCGCTCCGGCGGCAGGTACTCGGGGGAGCCGACCACCTCGCCCGTCATGGTCAGGGCCGTGCTGCCCTCGACCACCGCGATGCCGAAGTCGCTGAGCACCACCCGCCCGTCGTCTGCGAGCAGTACGTTCGCCGGCTTGACGTCCCGGTGCTCGACGCCGACGGCGTGCGCGGCGCGCAGCGCGTTCAGGACCTCCGCGCCGATGTGCGCGGCGTGGCGCGGCGTGAGCGGTCCCTCGGCGCGCAGCAGATCGGCCAGTGACTGCCCGCGGACCAGTTCCATCACGATCCAGGGGCGGTCGTCCTCCGTGACCACGTCGTGGACCGTCACCACGTTGCGGTCGGGTATGCGGGCCGCCGCCCAGGCCTCCCGTTCCAACCGGCTGTACATCCGGCTGATGGCGTCGGCCCGCAGGCCGGCCGGCGCCCGGACCTCCTTGACGGCGACCTCCCGGTGCAGGGTCTCGTCGCGGGCCCGCCACACGGTGCCCATGCCGCCTTCGCCGAGTCGGGACAGCAGCCGGTAGCGACCCGCGATGAGTCGGTCCGCCGCCGCCGCCGCCCCGGCGCCGGCCGTCGTCGTCGTGCCCTCCGTGCCCGATGTGGTTGCCGTGGTGGTGGCCGCGAGAGCGGTCTCCGTCAGGGTCGCGGTCTCGGATTCGTCGTTGTGCATGGGGGCAGTTCTCCCTCTGGTCGTCGGCCGACGCGAAACATCACGTACGGACCGGCCCTTGCGGTTCACCGGGGCGCAAAGAAATTCAAGAAATGGTTGAACCGAACACCTTCGGAAGGGCGTGTTGCTGTCGTACGAGGTCAGCAGGCGTCTTCTTCAAGGAGTGTGGAGTGCCATCGGTCATCGTTGGGCGCACGGGTCCCTTCACCGGGCAGAGCGTGGTTCTGGGCGGCGAGCCCCTCAGCTTCGGGCGCAAGAGCGACAACGGCGTCGTGATCGTCAGCCCCAGTGCCTCCCGGTTGCACGCCGAGGTCATCACGGAGGACGCCGGGTTCGTCCTCCACGACCGGGACAGCCGCAACGGCACGTTCGTCAACGACCAGCGCGTCCAGCGGCACGTACTGCGCCCGGGCGACTGCATCCGCATCGGTGACGAAACGTTTCTCTACGAGGCGCAGGACGCCCTGGAGACGGTCATGGACCTCTCCCTGCTGGACGTCCCCCGGCCGAGCGCCGCGGACCCCGGAACGCTGCGGGTCACCATCACCGGCGGCGGCCCGGTGGGTCTGGCCTTCGCCCTGGCGCTGGACGAGATGCTGCCCGGGCGCACGGCCATCACCCTCTACGACGGACGCTGGACCAGGAAGGGCTCCGCGATCGTCTGGAAGGACGAGACGCAGGGAAACTTCCGCCGCCAACAGGTGGTGACCGTCCAGAGCCGGCAGTACCTCGCCCTGTCGGACGAGGTGCTCTCCGCGCTGTTCGACGACGAGCGTTCCTACTCCGAGATGTGGCCCGTCGGCCCGGACTCGGTCGACGGCCGACCACCCCGCAACATCCGGATCGCCCACATCGAGGACCGGCTGCTGGAACTGGCCGACCGGAAACCGTCGATCCGACTCGTACCCAAGCGGTTCGACGTGGCGGAGCAGCAGAACCGGCTCACGCAGGAGCACGTCCTGGTGGTCTGCGAGGGCGGCCGCTCCCGCACCCGTGAGCACTACGCCGACCGCTTCGGCGCGGCCGACGCCTCCATCTACTCCCTCGACGGCGAGCACCTCCAGGACGTCGTCCTGGGGCTGCGCGTCAAGTCGAAGCTGCCCGACCCGATGAGCGTGCTGCTCACCGTGTCGCAGAACCGCTTCCTGCTCAACTCGCTGCGCGGCGAGGGCTTCCTGAACATGCGGCTCACCCGGGAGGAGGCCGGGAACGTCATCGGCATCGACCCGGTGCGTCACGTCTTCGAGGAGTGCATAGCCGCCCGCCCCTGCCTGATGAGCCGGCAGGAGGAGGACAACGAGTTCCGCTGCCCGACCCACGGCACCCTCTTCCTGCCCGCCCTGCTGCGGGGTTCCCCGCTGTGGAAGGAGATCCGGCAGGGCCTGAGGTTGTTCGGGGTGGCCGAGGACGACCTGTCCGCGATCACCTCGTTCCGACTGGACATGGTGCAGCGCCCCCGCTTCACCGCGCAGTTGCACCGACCGACGGCAACCACTCCCGGTACGTACGGATTCCTGCTGGGCGACGCCGCCAACGCCATCCACTTCTGGCCGGGACGCGGCCTCAACAGCGGCCTGGCGTCCGCCACTTCGCTGGCCCGCTCCCTCAGCCGCGCCTGGCAGGGCAAGCCGCTGAGGGACGCCGACTTCATCCGTCACGAGGCGGCGATGTCCATGCTCCAGTACCGGCACAAGAGCCGGGCCTGGAACGCGATGGTGACCACGGACGAGCAGGGTGTCACCCGCGCCATCCGGGACATCATCGCGCGCGGCGCCGAGGCCGCCGGCGCTGCCGTGTCGGGCGGCCCGGGCGTGGTTCCGGGCGAAGGCGTTGACGGGAGTGACCTGGAGGCGTTGCTGGAGCGGATGGTCGGGATCCGGGAACGACTGGCCCCGCGGATGCCGGGCCTGCCGACGGACGGGGAGCTGCGTTCCCACCTGGCCGCGATCGCCCCCGTGACCCTGCGGACCCTGCGGGAGAGCGGCGCCTGGGACACCTTGATCGTGGGTGGTGAGGAGGCCGACATCGACCTGTTCTACCAGTCGGACTCCCCGGTCTTCGTGCCCCGCCCGGCCGACCCCCGAAATCCCTCCCCGATCGGCGCGTAGGCCGCCTCCCGCCGAGGGGGGCCGCCGGCACCCCACGCTTCGGTTCCGGCGGGCGCGGCCCTCCCGCGTGCCCGCCCGGACCCGGCCGGAAAAAAGTTCGGCCGGAAGTGAATCCTCTGCGGGTCTTCCCACCTCTTGTGTGTGTGCCGGTCGAACGGGCCGGCGGAACCGGGAGGAATGCCATGATGATCACCGTGCTCGTAGGCGTCGGAGTCCTGCTCACGGCCGCCTGCGGTTGGCACCTGCTGCGGCGCTACCGGAGCCGGGCCTGAGCCGCGCCCGCGCGCGGCGGCGTCCGGTGGATGTGAGGAGCAGATGAACCAGCGTTTCCGTTGGCCGGACGAGCGGCTGATCAAGGCGGCCCAGGACGGCGACGTCACGTCGCTCACCAGCGTCGTCAAGGAGTCCCAGCCCCACGTGCGCAAGTTCGCCCTGTCCCTGTGCGCCTCGCCGCAGGACGCCGAGGACGCGGCACAGGAGGCGCTGATCATCCTGTACCGCAGGATCGGCACCCTGCGGGCCACGGGCGCGCTCGCCTCGTGGATGTTCCGGATCGTGCGCAACGAATGCCTGCGGCAGGTGCGCCTGCTCGTCCCGCGAGGGGACGAGGCGTCGGCCGCTTCGCGGGCGCCCGTGGAACCGTCCGCCGAGGACGCGGTGCTGCACGGGTTGGAGGTGGCGCGGATCGCGGCGGCGGTCGGCGCCCTGCCCCGGGACCAACGGCAGGTCTTGATCATGCGGGACGTGCAGGGCCTGCCGGGCAGGGCCGTCGCGCACTCGCTCGGCCTGAGCAGTGCCGCGATGAAGTCGCGGCTGCACCGGGCGCGCGCGACCGTGCGGCACTCACTGGCGACAGCCGACCGGCTCCCGGGCGGGCCGGGCGGGCCGGGCGGCCCGGGCGGCCCGGGCGGAGGAGCAACCGACCGGCGACCCGGTCGAGCGAGCGAGCCATCGGACCGAGGAGAGGGACAACCGTGAACACGATGAAACAGGCGCCGGCTCCGGCCACCCCCGGTGCTCCGGCCGGGGCCCGTTCCCCGGCCGCCGGGCCGGATTTCGCCAGCAGGTCCGTGCCGGGCCACCTGGTGCGCGGCGCGATCGGGTTCGGGTTGATCGGCGGGTCGATCGCCCTGGTGCCCGTCGTCGGCCCGGTGAGCCTGCTCGCGGCGCCGTTGGCCCTGATCGCCTTTCGCGGTTGTCCCACCTGCTGGACGGTCGGATTGGTGCAGACCATTTCGCGCGGCCGGCTGAAAAGGCAATGTCCGGAAAGTGATGGTGAGGTCGGCACATGCGCGCTCGTCAGGGCGTAGTCGGGCATCACCCGGCGAGTCATTCCGTGATCAACAGTTGAATTACGAACGGTTTCGGCCGAGTGGAGGGTGTGAGAGGCGATTTTCGGCCGCCATAGGGGTTCGGGGGGTTCCAAACCTAGGGGTACTGGCGAGATTCCCGCTCTGCTAGACATAGAGCAACGGAACGCGTGTGCGGAAGTCGCAAAAAGACTCGCATCGTCGAGTTCTTGTGCTGCTTACGGACTGGAACACGGAGTTTTCATCCCTTGATCGCCAAGCAGAATGCCGACGGCTGGATCCGCCGCTACCACGCCGCGGACGAAAGCCCGATCCGACTGGTTTGCCTCCCGCACGCCGGCGGATCCGCCTCCTTCTACTTCCCCATGTCCCAGGCCCTGGCCCCGGCGGTGGACGTCCTGAGCGTCCAGTACCCCGGACGCCAGGACCGCCGGCACGAGCCGGGAATCACCGACATCGGCGTCTACGCCGACGCCCTGACCAGCGCGCTCCTGCCCTGGCTGGACCGACCCGTGGCGCTGTTCGGCCACAGCATGGGCGCCGTCCTGGCCTTCGAGGTGACGCGCCGGCTGGAACGCGACCACGGGATCAACCCCGTCCGCATCTTCGCCTCGGGTCGCCGCTCACCGTCGAGTTTCCGCCAGGAAACCGTTCACCTACGTGACGACGACGGCATCGTTGCCGAAATGCGAGAGCTCAGCGGAACCAACTCCGCGATTCTCGGCGACGAGGAGATCCTCCGCATGGTGCTCCCCGCCATTCGGAGCGACTACACGGCCATCGAGAACTACCGCGCCGACCCCCGGGAAACGGTGAACGCCCCCATCACTGTGCTGACCGGCGAGTCCGACCCGCGCACCAGCGCGGAGGAAGCGGACGCCTGGGAAGGCCACACGAGCGCGGAATTCGACATCCACCGTTTTCCCGGCGGCCATTTCTATCTCGCCGGACAACAGGCGCGGATCCTGAAGATTGTTTCCGACGAGCTCGCAGCGGCCCCCGTCCGGAAGGGCTGAGCCGCACGCCGGGCGGGCCGCGTGACCAGCGGCCCACCCGGCGGCCTACGGACGAACGGGCCCCGCGTCCGGGCCGGCCCGCCTCCCCGCACGGAGGACGAGCCGATCCGCCCGCGGCACCCGGAAACCACCCCGCCCGCCCGGCGGGGGTGCGAGGAGGAACGACGCAGTGCAGTGCAGGGCGAGCTCAGGTGCTCCGGGGGAAGGGAACGAGGCCGTGGCGGCAAGGCTGGTCGAGCGCGAACACGAGTGGGAGACGCTGAACGACCTGCTCGGCAGCGCCCGCCGGGGCCGCGGACGCGTCGCCGTCATCAGCGGACCCATCGCCGGCGGGAAGACGACCCTGCTGGAGTGCTTCACCGAACAGGCCCTGTCCGAAGGGGTGTTGGTCCTGGAAGCGGCCGGCTCGCGAGCCGAGCGCTACCTCCCCTTCGGGATCCTGCGTCGCATCCTCGACAGCGCCGCACCACTGGACCCCGCCGTCCACGCCGAGACCACCGCACTGCTCGACGGGGTGAGCGCCGAGGCCGCACGGGCCGAGGACGCGGCGGGCGCCGTCGAAGCCGGCATGCGCGTCCTGCCCCACGTGTGCGCCTCGCTGCTGCGGATCGCCCGGGGCCGAACCGTCGTCATCGCCGTCGACGACGTCCACCACGGCGACGCCCTCTCCCGCGCCTTCCTGCTGTGCCTGGCCCGTCGGGTCCGCCAGGCCGGTGTCCTCATCGTGCTGACCGAGGCCGTCCGGCTGCTGCCCGCCCAGCTCGATTTCCACGCCGAACTGAAGCGCCAGCCCAACTGCACGAGCATCCGACTGCCCCTGCTCAGCGCGGACGGCACCGGCCGCCTGCTGGCCGGACACTTCTCCACCGCCGCCGCCCAACGCCTCTCCGCCGACTGCCAGGAAGCCACCGGCGGAAACCCGCTGCTGGTCAAGGCCCTGTTGGAGGACGGACTGGCCGCCCTCGGCGACAGCGAGCCGTTCCAGCCGTTCGTCCCCGCCGACACCTTCGAGCGTGCGGTGCTCGACTGCCTCCACCGCGGCGACCCCGAGATGCCGGCCGTCGCCCGGGGCGTCGCCGTCCTCGGCGACGCCTGCCCGCCCGCCCTGCTCAGCCGCATCACCGACGTCCACGTCAAGACCGCCGAACTGGCCCTCCAGGACCTCGGCCGCTGCGGGATACTGCGCGACGGAGCCTTCCGCGACCCCGCGACCCGCGCCGCCGTCCTGACCGCGACCCCGCCCGGCGCGCTGTCCGCGCTCCACCAGCGTGCCGCGCGACTGCTGCACCAGGAGGGGGCGCCCGCCCTCGACGTCGCCCGCCACCTCCTCGCCGCCCGCAAACCGGTGGCGGAGTGGGCGATCCCCGTCCTTCAGGACGCCGCCGAGTACGCACTCGTCGAGGACGATCCCCAACTCGCCCTGCGTTGCGGGGAGCTGGCCGTCGACTCGTGCCCGGACGGCGCCCGCCGCACCGCGCTGAAGTCCCGCCTCGTCAGCATCGTCTGGCGCAGCAGCCCGGCCGCCGCCGAAGGCCACCTGCGCCAGCTCTCCCGGGAGTTCTGCGCGGGCCGGCTCACCGACCGCGACCTCCTGCACGCCGTGTCCTGCCTGGCCTGGATGGGGGAGGCCCGACAGGCCGCCGAGGCGATACACGACCTGCAGACCGCAGCCGACCGGGCCCGCGACACCGGCCGGCCCTTCGCCTACGAACCCGCCACCCTCGCCGCCGCACAGAACTGGCTGTCCCTGATCAGCCCCCCGGTGCGGGACGCGTTCGCCCCCGCCGGGGCCTGCGACCCCACCACGCCCGCCGCCGGCGCGTCCGCCACCGGCCGGCCCGCCGCCCACGACATGCCGGACGACGCCCACGTCCCGGCGGCCGAGGCGATGCGGACCGCGCTGCGCGGAGGCCAGGGCGAGGCGGCCGTGGCCGCCGCGACCCGGGTCCTGCAGCGCTACCACCTCAGCGACCGCACCCTGACCTCCCTGGTCCTCGCCGTACTGGCCCTCGTCTACGCGGGCCGGCTCGACCTCGCGCTCACCTGGATCGACCGGCTGCTCGGCGAATGCTCCACCAGCAACGCGCCGACCTGGCAGGCCGTCCTCGGCGCGGTCAGGGCCGAGATCGCGCTGCGCCAGGGCGACCTGCCGGGCGCCGCCGCCCAGGCCCGCCAGGCCATGTCCTTGATATCCGTACCGTGTTGGGGCGTGGGCGTCGCGCTGCCGCTGGGCGTCCTCATCGAGGCCGAGACCCGGATGGGCAACCTCGAAGAGGCCATGAGCCTGCTCGAACAGCCGGTGCCCGAGACGATGTTGGAAACGCGGACCGGGCTGCACTACCTGCGCGCCCGCGGCCGCTGCCACCTCGCCACCGGCCGCTATCACGCCGCCCTGCGCGACTTCCTGACCTGCGGCGAGCTGATGCAGGCCTGGGACATGGAAGCCGCGGAGCCGGTGCCGTGGCGGTTGGACGCCGCCGAGGCGTGGCTGGCCATCGGGAACGTGCCGCGGGCCCGGGAGTACGTCGAACAGCAGCGGCAGCGCGAGACGGGCCCGGCCGGCAGCCGGCCGCGGGGACCCCTGTTGTTCGCGCTCGCCCGCACCAGCGGCGACCTCGGCTACCGCCTCAAGCGACTCACCGAAGCCGTGGAAATCCTGGAGCAGGGCGAGGACCGGCTCCAACTGGCCAGATGCCTTGGCGAGTTGGGTAGCGCCTATCGGGCGGTCGGGGACTTCAACCGGGCCCGGATGCTCGTCCGCAAGGCCTGGCACGTGGCCAAGTCCTGCGGGGCGCAGCCCCTGTGCCAGGAGTTCACCCCCGGGCAGGGCGACGGCGAGCCCGCCCCCGTGCCCGGCCGCGAGGCCGAACCGCCGAGCGAGGCGGAGGTGTTGTCCGAGGCGGAGGCCCGGGTGGCGCTCCTCGCGGCGCGCGGACACACCAACCGGGAGATCGCCACCAAGCTGTACGTGACCGTCTCGACGGTCGAGCAGCACCTGACCCGGATCTACCGCAAGCTCCAGGTCAAGCGGCGCCGGGACCTGCCCGCCCGGCTGTGGGACCTCAGCCTGCCCGGCATCGCCTGAGGCCCGGGCCCCGTGCGGTGGGCCCGACACGGGAGGGGCCGGTTGTCCGGGGCCGTGCGACCCCGGACAACCGGTGCCTCGTCAGGACAGCAGGCCGCGTTCCAGGGCGGCCATCACCGCCGCCGTGCGGTCCGAAACCGACAGCTTCTTGAACGACCGCAGCAGGTGCGTCTTGACCGTGGCCTCACTGATGAACAGCCGGCGCCCGATGTCCGCGTTGGTCCGGCCCTGCCTGACCAGTTGCAGCACCTCGCGCTCCCGCTCGGACAGCACCGGCGGCTCCACCACCCGCGCCCGGAACAGCTTCGGCGCCAGCGACGGCGTCAGCACCGTCTCGCCGCGGGCCGCCGCCTTCACCGCCTGCACCAGCTCGTCCCGGGAACTGCCCTTGAGCAGGTACCCCGCCGCTCCCGCCTCCACCGCGCGCAGGATGTCGGCGTCGTCCTCGTACGTGGTCACGATGACCACCTTGGTCCGCGGCGACTCCCGCAGGATGTGCCCCGTGGCCGCCACCCCGTCCATCGCGCCCATCCGCAGGTCGAGCAGGACGATGTCCGGCTTCAACCGGCCGGCCTGGAGCACCGCTTCCTCGCCCGAACCGGCCTGGCCCACGACGCGGATGCCCTCGTCCAGCTCCAACATGGCCGACAGGCCCTCACGGACCACGGGATGGTCGTCGGCGAGCAACACCCCGATCGGCGTCGGCTCACTCATCGTCCGGCTCCTCTCCCACCGGGCCCAGCGGCACCGTGATCTCGATGGTCGTGCCCGCTCCCGGGCTGCTGTCGACCCGCACCATGCCGCCGATCTCCCTCACCCGGGCCCGCATCCCGCGCAACCCGAAACCACCCCGCACGCCGTTCCCGGCACCCGCGTCGTCCCCGGCGCCCGCGTCGTCCTCGTCGGCGGGCGGCGCGTCCAGCCACGCCCGCGCGTCGAAACCGGCGCCGTCGTCGCGGACCCCGAGGCGTACCGCCTCCGGCGCGTACGCCACCGTGACCTCCACCCTACGGGCCTGCCCGGCGTGCTTGCGCACGTTGGCGAACGCCTCCTGCGCCGAGCGCAGCAGCACCACGCTGACGGCCATCGGCAGCGGCTGCTCCTCGCCCCCGGCCGTACACCGCACCGCCAGGCCGGTCTCCTCCATCAGCAGGTCGGCCTGCCGGCGCACGGCCTGCATCAGCGAGCTCTCCCGCAGCGGCGGCGGGGTCAACTTGGAGACGAAGCCCCGGGCCTCGTCCAGGCTGTCCCGGGCCACCCGCCCGGCCAGCCCGAGCCGGGACCGTGCCCGTTCGGGATTGACCGCCACCTCCGACTCCGCCGCCTGCACCAGGCTGATGATGCTGGTCAGGCTCTGCGCCAGGGTGTCGTGGATCTCCCGGGCCAGGCGCTCCCGCTCGGCCGAGATGCCGGCCTGATGGGACAGGTACGCCTCCCGCTCCCGACTCAGCCGCAACTCGTCGATCAACGCGGCCCGTTCCGAACTCTGCTGCACCACGCGGGTGATCCACACCCCGAGCAGCACCGACAGGGCGGTGCCCAGCAACGAGATGGGCAGCACCGACAGGATGTGCGGATCGAACTGCCCGCCCCGCAACCACACCACCGTCACCGGCCACAGGTTGGCCAGGACGACCAACACGATCGCGGGCGGCATCGGCAGGCTCATCATGAGCATCGGGACCACCGCGAACAGCGCGAAGGACCCACCGAGGTCGAGGGCGCCGCAGCTCGCGAACAGCAGGAACAGGCCGGCGCTGAACACGAGGTTGCGTCGCCCGTGCGTCCGACGGATCATCGGCTTCCGACCGAGTCCGGCGTACCAGGGCACGATCAGCGTCAGCGCGCCGATGGCGAAGGCCCGGTGGGCCTGGTCCTCGTCGGACGTGAAGAGCAGGACCACCGTGACGAGGTAGGACACGGCGAAATAGGCGTCCCACAGACCGAACCAGCGGACCCCCGAGTCGGCCCCGCGTCCCTGGACGTTCCGCGGAACCTCCTGCTGTGTGTACATGTGCACGGAACCAGTCCTACCACGAGCCCCGCCGGTGTCCGTCGATCGGTTGACAGCCGGTCCCATCGATCGGTCGGCACGGGGCCCCCGCACGCCGCCCTACGGTGGAGGCAGCGGAAGGGATCCGCGACAACGGGTCGTCACGGACACCGGGAAGGACGGGGCTGTACACGTGGGCCAGTTCACGACGGCGCTCCTGACCTGCGGAGCGATCCTGGCCGTCATCCTCGCGACCGACTCCGGCAGCCGGCGCGTCACCCGGGTGAGGATCGCGGGCCCCGCGCTGGTGGCCGTCCTCGCCGTCGGCGCCTGCGTACACTCCTTCCCGACGGCGGGCAACGACACGTCGCTGCACCTCGCCGGCATCGGGGTGGGAGCCATCTGCGGACTCGCGGCAGGCTCCCTGCTCCCGGCCCACCGGGCCCTCGCGGGAGACATCCGCAGTACGGGCGGCGCGGGCTACGCCGCGGTCTGGATCCTCCTCACCGGTGTGCAGCTCCTCTTCGCGTACGGCTGCGAGCACTGGTTCGGCCCGCAGACGGCCCGCCTGACCACCACCTACCAACTCAGCGGCAGCGACGTGCTCGTGAGCTCGCTCGCGCTGATGTCGCTGTCGGCGGTGGCGGCGCGGACGGCGGTCCTGCTGTCCCGGCTGCGCGCCGTACGGGCCGCCACGGCAACGGACACCGACCGATCGACATCGTTCCAGGAACAAGGGTGACGCAGTGCCGCACAACGAAGAACTGAGGCTCCGACCTCCTCGCAACCGGGTCGAGACCCGGGCCATCGGCTGGTGGACGCTCCAGTCGTCCCTCTTCGCCCTGCCGCTCCCGCTCGTGTTCGGCGTGCTGTGGCTGACCATCGCGCCCGCACGCTTCGTGTTCGGCCCGCTCTTCCTCATCGCGCTCGTCCCCGGCCTGCTGTACATGGGCGTCATGCCGATCTGGCGCTACCGGGTGCACCGCTGGGAGATGACCGACGAGGCCGTCTACGCCGCCTCCGGCTGGCTCTGGCAGCGCTGGCGCGTCGTTCCCCTCTCCCGGGTCCAGACCGTCGACATGCTGCGCGGGCCCCTTCAGCAGATGTTCGGGCTCTCCGGGATCACCGTCACCAGCGCCTCCTCCGCGGGCGCCGTGAAGATCAAGGGCATCGACCACCGGACCGCCACCGAGCTCGTCGAGCAGCTGACCACGTCCACCCAGGCCGTACCGGGAGACGCCACGTGACACCGGACACCGCAGTGCGACAGCAGGAGTACACCGAGAGCGACGGATGGGGGCGGCTCAACCCCCGACTGTTCCTCGTCAACCTCAGCGTCGTCGCCACACCGCTGGCCACCTTCGGCGCCACCACCGTCATCACCGGCGAGGTCACCCTCCAAGTCCTGATCACCTTCGCCTCGTTCCTCATCACCTGCCTGGTCATCTCCGGCATCAGCCTGATGCGCCTGCTCACCACCCGGTACCGCATCACCGAGGACCGGGTGGAGCTCCACAAGGGCCGGTTCTTCCGCAGCGAACGCTCGGTCCCCGTCGACCGCATCCGCAGCGTCGACCTGACCGCCAACCCGCTCCACCGGATCTTCGGCCTGACCTCCCTGAAGATCTCCACCGGCGACCAGGCCACCTCCGGCGGCGGCCTCTCCCTGGACGGCCTCAGCACCCGCGACGCCGAGGAGCTGCGCCGCCGGCTCAGCGAACTCCGCCACGCCCGCCAGGGCCTGGAGACCGCCGACCCCGACACGGACGCCACCCTCGCCGCCCTCGACTGGGCGTGGCTGCGGTACGCGCCGCTCACCCTGTGGGGCGTCGGCGGTGTCTTCATCGCCGTCGGCACCGTCTACCGCACGCTGCACGAGATGAAGGTCGACCCCCTCGAACTCGGCATCGTCAAGGACATCGAGGGGCGCTTCGGCTCCGTGCCGCTCTGGTACGGCCTGCTGCTCGCCTTCGCCGTCATCGTCCTGACCGGTGTCGCCGGCTCGACGGCGACCTTCATAGAGGGCTGGGGCGGCTACCACCTCGACCGCCCCGAGACGGGCATGCTCCGCGTCCGCCGCGGCCTGCTCATCACCCGCTCCGTCAGCATCGAGGAACAGCGGCTGCGCGGCGTCGAAGTGGCCGAGCCACTGCTGCTGCGCTGGGCCGGAGGCGCCCGCCTCAAGGCCGTCGCCAGCGGCTTGGGAGACGAGGACGAGAACAGCAGCCGCAGCCGCCTCACCCCGCCCGTACCGCTGGGCCTGGCCCGCCGGATCGCCGCCGACGTCCTCGGCGAGGACGCCGCCCCGACCACCGACGCGGAATTCGCGCCGCACCCCCGCGCCGCCCTGCGGCGCAGGATCAACCGCGCCCTGATCTGGTCGGTCCTGATCGCCGTTCCCTTCGTCGGGCTGGGCCTGTGGCTCACCCCCGTGCTCGTGCACACGGGGTGGATCACCGCCGTGGTCCTGTTCTCCGTCGGCCTGGCCTTCGCCTTCGACGCCTACCGCAACCTCGGCCACGCCCTGCACGGCCCCTACCTCGTCACCCGCGCCGGAACCTTCACCCGCCGCACCGCCGCCCTCCAGCGCGACGGGATCATCGGTTGGTCCATCACCCGTTCCGTTTTCCAGCGCCGGGCCGGCCTGTTCACCCTGGGTGCGGCGACGGCGGCGGGCGGCGGCGTGTACAAGGTTCGCGACGTGGCCGTCTCGGACGGGCTGGCGTTCGCGGAGGACGCCGTACCCGGCCTGTTGGCCCCGTTCATCGAACGGGTCCCGGCGGGAGCCGGCCGGGGGTAGCCGTACGGCGGTGACCCGACAGGCAGTGACCCGACAGGCGGTGTTCCGGCGGTGGTCGGGCTCGCGGGCGGAGGGGTGGTCCTCGTGACCACCCCTCCGCTTTTGCGTGCGCATACCTTCTTGTGGCAGCCCCGGGCGTTCCTTTATTCGGGCTTTACCTGAGCCCCTCCGGGCATGAACTTCCTTTGCCTCGACTTGCCTTGTTCTTTGCGATAGGGGGTCGTAGGGGATGTGGGCCCCCGCGGTCCGGACCTAGCGTCGTGGCCGAACAGGCGCGTCCGCCGGGCGTCGGGAGGAAGCGCCGCGAGACTGAGGAGCACCACATGTGCGGCATCGCCGGCTGGATCGCCTACGACCGGGACCTGGCCCAGGAGACCTCGACCCTGGACCGCATGGTCCACACCCTGACCGGACGCGGACCCGACGCCGGAGGCAGGTGGATCGAAGGCCCCGCCGCACTCGGCCACCGCCGGCTCGCCGTGATCGACCTGGTCGGGGGCGTCCAGCCCATGCACGCCACCACCCCCGACGGCCGCGTCGCCCTGACCTACAGCGGCGAGGTGTACAACTTCGTCGAACTCCGCCAGGAACTGCGCGGACGCGGCCACCACTTCCGCACCTCCAGCGACACCGAAGTCGTACTCCACGCCTACCTGGAGTGGGGCGAGGCGATGGCCCCCCGACTCAACGGCATGTACGCCTTCGCCATCTGGGACGCCCGCACCCGCAAACTCGTCATGATCCGCGACCGGATGGGCGTCAAACCGCTCTTCTACCACCCCACCACCGACGGCGTGCTCTTCGCCTCCGAACCCAAGGCGATCTTCGCCAACCCCCTGGCCAAGCCCGTCGTCAGCGCCCGCGGCCTGCGCGAGTTCGTCGCCCTCCACCGGCCGCCCGGCGAAACCATCTGGGACGGCGTACGCGAAGTGGTCCCCGGCACCGTCGTCACCGTCGACCGGGCCGGCATCCGCAGCCACACCTACTGGCGGCTGGAGAGCCGCGAGCACACCGACGACCTCGACACCACCGTCGAACACGTCCGGGAACTCCTCGACGACAGCGTCGGCCGCCAACTCGTCGCCGACGTCCCCACCTGCGTCCTGCTCTCCGGCGGCCTCGACTCCAGCGCGGTCACCGGGATCGCCGCCCGGCACCGCGCCGCCGAAGGCCGCCCCCTGCACACCTTCGCCGTGGACTTCAGCGGCGCCTCGGACGACTTCGTCCCCACCGGCGTCCACGGCAGCCACGACGCCGACTTCGCCACCGCGATGGCCCGCCACGCCGGCACCGACCACACCGACATCGTCCTCAGTCCCGCCTCCGTCGCCGACCCCGAGGTGCGCCGCCAGGTGGTCATCGCCCGCGACAGCCCGGCCGGCCTCGGCGACATGGACGTCTCCCTCCACCTGCTGTTCAAAGCCATCCGCGAACGCTCCACCGTCGCCCTCTCAGGAGAAGCCGCCGACGAGGTCTTCGGCGGCTACGGCTGGCTCCACAACCCCACCGTCCAGAACAGCGACACCTTCCCCTGGATCACCGCCGGCATGATCGGCGCTACCCCCAACACCCAACCCGTCGAGATGTACAACCTCGACACCCTCATCGCGCTCAACCCGCTGGAAACCGTCGCCGAAAACTACGCCACCGCCCTCGCCGAGATCGGCCGCGTGGACTCCGAGAGCCCGCACGAACAACGCATGCGCGTCATGTCGTACCTCCACCTCACCCGCTTCCTGCGGATGATGCTCGACCGCAAGGACCGCATGAGCATGGCCGTCGGACTGGAAGTGCGCGTCCCGTTCTGCGACCACCGACTCGTCGAATACGTCTACAACACGCCCTGGACGATGAAGACCTACGACGGCCGCGAGAAGAGCCTGCTGCGCGGCGCCACCAAGAACCTGCTCCCACGATCCGTGATCGAACGCACCAAGAGCCCCTACCCCGTCATCCAGGACTGGCGCTACGCCGAGGCCCTCCAGCGGCACGCCAAGGAACTCCTCGGCGAGGACGGCCCCGTCTTCCAGATCGTCAGCCGCGACTGGCTCGGCGAAACGGTACTGGCCACCCCCGAAAGCCTGACCCCCGCCGCCCGCAACGGATTGGAACGGGCCCTGGACACCGCGATCTGGCTGGACGTCTACCAGCCCGAGATCCGCATGTAGCACGGACCGCGCCACGGGCCGGCCGGGGAGACCCCCGCCGGCCCGCACCCGTTTCCCGTCACCACGGAAACCTTCCTCGGGATTCTTGCAATTACCCGCACTCCGAGGGCATTATGATCCAGTCGCACACACATATTCATCGCGCATTCCGCAGCGTCCCCGCATAGGGGCCCCTAGGGGCCTGTTAGGGGTTTCTGCGGCACCTTTCACGTGCCAGGGTCATAACCGGTCTTAGGTTTCTCTGCACGGAGTGATGGAGCGCGCGATGTTGAACGAATCCCAGGATTTCGCAGCCGAAATCGACGGCGCCCCCGAGGCCGGCGGAACCCAGGACGTCAGCAGCGGCGACAGCCCCGAACGGTGGCGCGAACGCCTCGCCGGCCTGACCGCGGGCGAACAACACACCACCCTGCTCGACTGGGTCTCCTCCCTGGTGATCGCCGCGCTCCGCGACAACGCGCCCGCCACGCTCGACGCCCACCGCTCCTTCCTCGACCTCGGTTTCGACTCCCTCGCCGCCGTCGACCTGCACGCCCGCCTCGTCGCCGACACCGGCCTGCGACTGCCCGTCACCCTCGCCTTCGACCACCCCACCCCCGCCCACCTCGCCCGCCGGATCCACGCCCTGCTCCTGGGCCTGACCAGCCCCGTAGAAACCCCCGTCGCCGCGGCCGTCAGCAGCGACGAGCCCATCGCCATCGTCGGCATCGGCTGCCGGTTCCCGGGCGACGTGCATTCCCCCGAAGCGCTCTGGGACCTCGTCGCCGCCGGCACCGACGCCATTTCCGAATTCCCCACCGGGCGCGGCTGGAACCTCGACTCGCTCTACGACCCGGACCCCGACAGCTCCGGCACCACGTATGCGCGCGAAGGCGGATTCCTCCACGACGCCGACCAATTCGACGCCGCGTTCTTCGGAATCTCCCCCCGCGAAGCCACGGCAATGGACCCGCAGCAACGCCTGCTGCTGGAAACCTCCTGGGAGGCCTTCGACCGGGCCGGAGTCGACCCCGCCCAGCTCCGCGGCGGACAGGTCGGCGTCTTCGTCGGCGCCGAAACCCAGGAATACGGCCCCCGCCTGGAGGACGCCGCCGACGGGTTCGAGGGCTACCTCCTCACCGGCAACGCGGCGAGCGTCGCCTCCGGCCGCATCGCCTACACCTTCGGCTTCGAGGGCCCCACCGTCACCGTCGACACCGCCTGCTCCTCCTCCCTGGCCGCCCTGCACCTCGCCGTCCAGGCCCTGCGCACCGGCGAATGCACGATCGCCCTCGCCGGCGGCGTCGCCGTCATGGCGAGCCCCGGCTCGTTCGTCTCCTTCAGCCGCCAGCGCGGCCTCGCCCCCGACGGCCGCTGCAAGCCCTTCGCGGCCGCCGCCGACGGCACCGCCTGGGGCGAAGGCGCCGGCATGCTCCTCGTGGAACGCCTCTCCGACGCCCGCGCCAACGGCCACCGCGTCCTGGCCGTCGTCCGCGGCACCGCCATCAACCAGGACGGCGCCTCCAACGGCCTGACCGCGCCCAGCGGCCCGGCACAGCAGCGCGTCATCCGCCAGGCCCTCGCCAACGCCCGCCTGTCGGCCGCCGACGTCGACGTCGTGGAAGCGCACGGCACCGGCACCACGCTGGGCGACCCGATCGAAGCGCAGGCGCTGCTGGCCACGTACGGCCAGGACCGGCCCGCGGACCGGCCGCTGTGGCTGGGCTCCCTCAAGTCGAACATCGGCCACACCCAGGCCGCCGCCGGCGTCGCCGGCGTCATCAAGATGGTCATGGCGATGCGGCACGGCGTCCTGCCCCGCACCCTGCACGTCGACGAGCCCACCCCGCACGTCGACTGGGAGGCGGGCGCCGTCTCCCTGCTGACCCGGTCCGTCGACTGGCCCGCCTCCGACGCCCCGCGCCGCGCGGGCGTCTCCTCCTTCGGCATGAGCGGCACCAACGCGCACGCCATCATCGAGGAGCCGCCGGCCGAAGACCGCGAGGACGCCGGCGAGGGAGCGGAGGGCGATACGGGAGACCGCGCGGCGGACGGCACGGCGGACAGCACGGCGGACGGCACGGCGGACGAAACGCCGTCCCGGTCGGCCGAAGCGCCCGCCGGCCCGCTGCCCTGGACCCTGTCCGCCAAGACCCCCGAAGCCCTGCGCGCCGCCGCCCGCCGCCTCGGCGACTGGCTCGACACCCGGCCCGAGGTCGACCCCCTCGACATCGGCCACTCCCTCGCCGCCACCCGCGGCCGCTTCGAACAGCGGGCCGTCATCCTCGGTGACGACCGCACCACCCTCGTGCAGGGCCTGCGCGCCCTCGCCGACGCCACCGACACACCCACCGTCATCCGCACCGAACCCGCGGCGGGCCGCCTCGCCGTCCTCTTCACCGGCCAGGGCAGCCAGCGCCTGGACATGGGCCGCGAACTCTACGAGACCTACCCGGCGTTCGCCGACGCCCTCGACGACACCTGCTGGTTCCTCGACGAACAGCTCGAACTCCCGCTCCAAAACGTCCTGTTCGCGGAGACCGGCACCCCCGAAGCGGCCCTCCTCCACCAGACCGGCTACACCCAGCCCGCCCTCTTCGCGATCGAGGTGGCCCTCTACCGCCTCGTCGAATCGTGGGGCGTGCGGCCCGACTTCGTGGCCGGCCACTCCGTGGGCGAAATCGCCGCCGCACACGTCGCCGGCGTGTTCTCCCTAGAAGACGCCTGCGCCCTGGTCGCGGCGCGTGGTCGGTTGATGCAGGCACTGCCGACCGGTGGCGTGATGATCGCGGTCCAGGCATCGGAGGACGAGGTCCTGCCGCTGCTGACGGACGGCGTGAGCATCGCCGCCGTCAACGGCCCGCAGTCGATCGTCATCGCCGGTGACGAGGACGCCGCCGTCGCGGTCGTGGAATCCCTCGGCGGACGCAAGAGCAAGCGGCTCACCGTCAGCCACGCCTTCCACTCGCCGCACATGGACGGCATGCTCGACGAGTTCCGACGCATCGCCCAGGTCCTCGACTACGCCCAGCCCACCCTCCCCGTCGTCTCCCTCCTCACCGGTACCACCGCCACCGCCGGCGAACTCGCCGACCCCGAGCACTGGGTCCGCCACGTCCGCGAAGCCGTCCGCTTCCTCGACGGCGTACGCACCCTCCAGGCGCGCGGCGCCGACTCCTTCCTGGAACTCGGCCCCGACCCCGTCCTCACGGCCCTCGCCCAGGACTGCCTGGTCACCGACCCGCAGGACCCCACGAACCCCGCCTTCGCCGCCGCACTGCGCTCCGGCCGCGCCGAGCCCGCCACCCTGCTCGACGCCGTCGCCCGCATGTTCGTCCGGGGCGCCGCCGCCGACTGGACCGCCTTCTACGCCGGTACGGGCGCCCGGAGCGTGGAACTGCCGACGTACGCCTTCCAGCGACAGCGCTACTGGATGGACGCCCGCACCCCCGCCGCCGAACCGGCCACGACGTCCGGGCACCGGACCGACCCGGCCGACAGCGCGTTCTGGGACGCGGTCGAACTCCAGGACGTGGCCGCGCTCGCCGCGACCCTCGAACTCGACGCGGACGGCGAGCAGCCGCTGAGCGACGTCGTGCCGGCCCTGTCGGCCTGGCGCCGCCGCGTACGCACCCGCTCCACGGTGGACGGCTGGCGCTACCGCGACGCCTGGAAGCCGCTGACGGACGCCGCGAACGGCGCGGGTGTGCGGCTGTCGGGTGTCTGGCTGGTGGTGGTTCCTGCCGGAGGCGTGGATGACGCGGCTGTGGTGGGTGCGTTGGTCGGGCGTGGGGCCGAGGTGCGCCGTGTGGTGGTCGAGGCGGGTACGGAGCGGGCTGCTCTGGCCGGTCTGTTGTCGGGTGCGGGCTCTGTGGCCGGTGTGGTGTCGCTGCTGGCTCTGGGGGAGTCGGCGGGTGTCGTTGAGAGTGCTGTTCTGGTGCAGGCGTTGGGTGATGCCGGGGTGGGGGCGCCGTTGTGGTGCCTGACGCGTGGTGCGGTGAGTGTGGGTCGTTCCGATGTCCTGGTGTCGGCGGTCCAGGCGCAGGTGTGGGGTCTGGGTCGGGTCGCGGCGTTGGAAGTTCCGGAGCGTTGGGGTGGTCTGGTGGACCTTCCCGAGGTGTGGGACGAGCGGGCGATGGGCCGCTTGGCGGGTGTGTTGGCCGGTGGTTCTGTCGGTGAGGACCAGGTCGCGGTGCGTTCCTCGGGCGTCTTCGGGCGTCGTTTGGTGCGTGCGGTGGCGGGGGGTACGGATTCCTGGGTGCCGTCGGGGACGGTGCTGGTGACCGGTGGTACCGGTGCGCTGGGTGGTCGGGTCGCGCGGTGGTTGGCCGGGGCGGGTGCCGGGCGTCTGGTGCTGACCAGTCGTCGGGGTGGGGACGCTGCGGGTGCGGCCGAGTTGGTTGCCGAGTTGTCGGAGCTTGGTGTCGAGGTGTCGGTGGTGGCGTGTGATGCCGCTGACCGGGATGCGTTGGGTGCGCTGCTGGCCGCCGAGGCCGACACGCTGACGGCGGTCGTGCATACGGCTGGGATCCTGGACGACGGGGTGCTCGACGCTCTGACTCCGGAGCGGTTCGAAGGCGTACTGCGGGCCAAGGCGGTTTCCGCGCTGAACCTGCACGAGCTGACCGTCGAGCTGGGTATCGAGTTGTCCGCGTTCGTGTTGTTCTCCTCGATGAGCGGCACGGTGGGCGCGGCCGGCCAGGGCAACTATGCTGCCGCCAACGCTTACTTGGACGCGTTGGCCGAGCAGCGTCGTGCTGCCGGTCTGGTCGCGACGTCGATCGCGTGGGGTCCGTGGGCCGAGGGCGGCATGGCGGCCGATGAGGCGATGGACGCCCGGATGCGCCGCGAAGGTGTTCCGCCCATGGCGCCCGACGACGCAATCGCCGCACTGGCGCTGGCCGTTGGCATGGGCGAAGCCGCCCTGACCGTCGCGGACATCGACTGGGACCGCTTCGCGGCCGTCGTGGCCGCCGTCCGGCCCAACCCGCTCGTCCGCGGCCTCCTCACCGCCGCATCGGCGGGCGAAGCCGCAGTCACCGGCCACGGCACCGTGGTGACGGGCGCCGACGTCGCGGGGGCCACCTTCGCGAAGCTGGCCGAACTGCCCCGGGCCGAACAGGACCGGGAACTGCTCGCCCTGGTCCGTACCCAGGTCGCCTCCGTACTCGGACACGAAGGCGTGGACGCCGTCGGCGCCGAACGCGCCTTCAAGGAGCTCGGGTTCGACTCCCTGACCGCCGTCGACCTGCGCAACCGCATGGGCGCGGCCACCGGGCTCAAGCTGCCCACCACCCTCGTCTACGACTACCCGACCTCGTCGGCCCTCGCCGGCTACCTGCGGGGCGAACTCGTGGGCAGCGGTGCGACGGCCGCGGACCCCGCGCTGCCGGAGCCCGCGACCGCCGCGCCGACCGACGGCGATCCGATCGCGATCGTCGCGATGAGCTGCCGCTTCCCCGGCGGTGTACGGACCCCCGAAGACCTCTGGCGTCTGCTCGCGCAGGGTACGGACGCGGTCGACGGGTTCCCGGCCGACCGCGGCTGGAACCTCGACGCCCTCTACGACGCCGACCCGAGCACGCAGGGCACCTCGTACGCCCGCGAAGGCGGCTTCCTCTACGACGTCGCCGACTTCGACGCCGACTTCTTCGGGATCTCGCCGCGCGAGGCCCTCGCCATGGACCCGCAGCAGCGGCTGCTGCTGGAGACCTCGTGGGAGGCCTTCGAGCGCGCCGGCATCGACCCCGCCGCGCTCAAGGGCAGCCGGGCGGGCGTGTTCGTCGGGACCAACGGACAGGACTACCTGTCCCTCGTCGCGGGCGAGGCCGACGGTCTCGAAGGACACGTCGGCACGGGCAACGCCGCGAGCGTGGTGTCCGGTCGTCTCTCGTACGTGTTCGGGCTGGAAGGACCGGCCATCACGGTCGACACCGCCTGCTCCTCGTCGCTCGTCGCCCTCCACCTGGCGGTGCAGGCGCTCCGCCAGGGCGAGTGCACCATGGCGCTCGCCGGTGGTGTGACCGTGATGTCCACCCCGGATGCCTTCATCGACTTCAGTCGTCAGCGCGGGCTGGCGGCCGATGGTCGGATCAAGGCGTTCGCGGAGGGTGCGGACGGTACGGGTTGGGGTGAGGGTGTCGGCATGCTGCTCGTGGAGCGGCTGTCGGATGCTCGTCGCAACGGGCATCCGGTGTTGGCGGTGGTGCGTGGTTCGGCGATCAATCAGGACGGTGCGAGCAATGGTTTGACGGCGCCGAACGGGCCGTCGCAGCAGCGGGTGATCCGGCAGGCGTTGGCCAGTTCGGGGTTGTCGGCGGCCGAGGTGGACGCGGTGGAGGCGCACGGTACGGGTACCCGTCTGGGGGACCCGATCGAGGCGCAGGCGTTGTTGGCGACGTACGGGCAGGAGCGGGCGGAGGGTCTGCCGTTGCTGCTTGGTTCGGTGAAGTCGAACATCGGGCACACGCAGGCTGCCGCCGGTGTGGCGGGTGTGATCAAGATGGTCATGGCGATGCGGCACGGTGTGCTGCCCCGCACGCTGCACGTGGACGTGCCCACCCCGCACGTCGACTGGACCGCCGGAGACGTCGAGCTGCTGACCGAGCAGCGGGACTGGCCGGCAACCGGCCGTCCGCGCCGGGCCGGCGTGTCCTCCTTCGGACTGAGCGGCACCAACGCCCACACCATCATCGAAGAGGCCCCGCTCCCGGCCGAGGCCGCGGCCACCGAGCGGCGCACCGCAGGCAGCCCTCCGGTCCTGCCGTACGTCGTCACCGGGAAGAACCCCGCCGGGCTGCGCGCCCAAGCGGAGCAGCTCGCGTCGTGGCTCGCCGACACCCCGCAGGCCGATGTCCTGGACACCGCGTACTCGCTCGCAGTCCAGCGGTCGAAGTTCGAGACCCGAGCCGTGCTGGTGGCGGGCACCGAAGACCGCGAGGCGCTGACGGCCCGCCTGCGCGGGCTCGCGGCGGCGGGCGAGCCCGTGCCGGGCCTCGTGCAGGGCACGGTGTCGGGCGGCGGACTGGCCTTCCTGTTCACCGGACAGGGCAGCCAGCGCCTCGGCATGGGGCGCGAACTCTACGCCGACCAGCCGGTGTTCGCCGACGCGCTGGACGCGGTGTGCGCACGTCTCGACTCGCAGCTCGATGTGCCGTTGCAGGACGTCCTGTTCGGGTCGGACGCGGCCCTGTTGAACGAGACGCGGTTCACGCAGCCGGCCTTGTTCGCGGTCGAGGTCGCCTTGTTCCGGCTGCTCGAATCGTGGGGCGTCCGGCCGGACTTCGTGTCGGGGCATTCGATTGGTGAGATCGCCGCCGCGCACGTGGCGGGGGTGCTGTCGCTGGATGACGCGTGTGTGTTGGTGGCGGCGCGGGGGCGATTGATGCAGGCCCTGCCGGGCGGTGGCGCGATGATCGCCGTACAGGCATCCGAGGACGAGGTCCTGCCGCTGCTGACCGACCGGGTGAGCATCGCCGCCGTCAACGGCCCGCAGGCCGTAGTCATCGCGGGCGACGAGGATGCCGCGGCGGCCATCGCCGCATCGCTCACCGGCCGCAAGACCAAGCGACTGCCGGTGAGCCACGCCTTCCACTCGCCGCACATGGACGCCATGCTGGACGACTTCAGCCAGGTCGTGGCGGGGCTGTCGTACGCGGCCCCGCGGATACCGCTGGTGTCGAACCTGACCGGCGCTCTCGTCACCGACGAGATGACCTCGGCCGAGTTCTGGGTCCGACACGTCCGGGAGGCCGTGCGCTTCCTCGACGGCGTGCGGACCCTGGAGACGGCCGGCGTCTCGACGTACGTCGAGATCGGCCCCGACGGCGTACTGTCCGCCCTGGCCCAGGACTGCCTGACCGCCGACGTGGACACCGCCTTCGTGCCGGTGCTGCGCGCCGGCCGCGCGGAAGCCGAGTCGACGCTCACCGCTGTCGCCGAGGCGCACGTACGGGGTGCGCAGGTGGACTGGTCCGCCTGGTTCGCCGGTACGGGCGCCGCGCCGGGAGAGCTGCCCACGTACGCCTTCCAGCGGCAGCGTTTCTGGCCGGAGACGGCCGCGCCGGGCGGCGCTCCCGTGCCCGCACGGGCGGTCGACGGGGTGGACGCGCGGTTCTGGGAAGCGGTGGAACGCGGCGACCTCGCCTCCCTGCTGTCCGAACTGGACGTGGCCGACGACGCGAGCTTCAGCGACTTCGTACCCGCGCTGTCGGCCTGGCGTCGGCAGAACCAGGAACAGGCGCAGATCGACGGCTGGCGCTACCGGGAGTCGTGGAAGCCGCTCACGGCGGCGGCGCTGACCTCCAGTGCGCCGGGCGGCCAATGGCTCGTCGTCGTACCCGCCGCGCACGAGGACTCCTTGACGGCGGCCGTGGCGGACGCCCTGGCCGTACGGGGAGCCGAGGTCCGGCGCGTGGTGGTCGACGCCGCCTCGGAGCGGGCTGCTCTGGCCGGTCTGCTGTCGGGTGCGGGCCCCGTGGCCGGTGTGGTGTCGCTGCTGGCTCTGGGGGAGTCGGCGGGTGTCGTCGACACCGCTGTTCTGGTGCAGGCGTTGGGTGATGCCGGGGTGGGGGCGCCGTTGTGGTGTCTGACCCGTGGTGCGGTGAGTGTGGGTCGTTCCGATGTCCTGGTGTCGGCGGTCCAGGCGCAGGTGTGGGGTCTGGGTCGTGTGGCGGCGTTGGAGGTTCCGGAGCGTTGGGGTGGTCTGGTCGACCTTCCCGAAGCGTGGGACCAGCGGACCCTGGCAAGGCTGGCCGGCGTCCTGGCCGGGGGAGCCGCTGCTGAGGACCAGCTCGCGATCCGCGCCTCCGGGGTCTTCGGCCGTCGCCTCGTGCGCGCGGTACGTGCCGAGGGCTCCGCGTCCTGGACACCGTCGGGGACGGTGTTGGTGACCGGTGGTACGGGTGCGCTGGGTGGCCGGGTGGCCCGTTGGCTGGCCGGGGCCGGGGCCGGGCGTCTGGTGCTGACCAGTCGTCGGGGCGCGGACGCTGCGGGTGCGGCCGAGTTGGTTGCCGAGTTGTCGGAGCTTGGTGTCGAGGTGTCGGTGGTGGCGTGTGATGCCGCTGACCGGGATGCGTTGGGTGCGCTGCTGGCCGCCGAGGCGGACACGTTGACGGCGGTGGTGCATACGGCTGGGATCCTGGACGACGGGGTGCTCGACGCTCTGACTCCGGAGCGGTTCGAGTCCGTGTTGCGGGCCAAGGCGGTTTCCGCGCTGAACCTGCACGAGCTGACCGTCGAGCTGGGGATCGAGCTGTCCGCGTTCGTGCTGTTCTCCTCGATGAGTGGCACGGTGGGCGCGGCCGGTCAGGGCAACTATGCCGCCGCCAACGCTTACTTGGACGCGTTGGCTGAGCAGCGTCGTGCTGCCGGTTTGGTCGCGACGTCGATCGCGTGGGGTCCGTGGGCCGAGGGCGGCATGGCCGCCGACGGAGCCCTTGAGACCCGGATGCGTCGGGACGGCGTACCGCCCATGGACGCCCCTCGGGCGATCCGAGCCCTCGGGCAGGCCGTCGGGTCCCGGGATGCCGTCGTCACGGTGGCCGACGTCGCCTGGGACCGGTACCTGGAACAGCACACCGCCGTACGCCGCAGCGAACTGTTCAGCGACCTCAGCGAGGTACGTGCGACCCGCGCGGCGGCGCAGGCCCGATCCGACGCCCACGGACAGGCCGACGCTCCCACCGGCCGGCCCCTCACCCTCTCCGGCCGCCTCGCCGTACTCGCGCCCGCCGAGCAGGAGCGGGAGCTGCTCACCCTGGTCCGCACGCACGTGGCCGCCGTACTCGGCCACGACGGCTCCACAGCGGTCGGCGCGGAACGCGCCTTCAAGGAGCTGGGGTTCGACTCGCTCACGGCGGTCGAGCTGCGCAACCGCCTCGCCGCGGCGACGGAGCTGCGGCTTCCCACCACGCTGGTCTACGACCACCCCACCTCCGCCGCCCTGGCCGACCACCTCCGCGCCGAGCTCGTGGGCGGCGTCGCCGTCTCCGGCGCGCTGCTGCCCGTCGCTTCGGCCGCCGACGGCGATCCCATCGCGATCGTCGCGATGAGCTGCCGCTTCCCCGGCGGCGTACGGACCCCCGAAGACCTGTGGCAGCTGCTCGCGGACGGTACGGACGCCGTCGCCGGGTTCCCGGCCGACCGCGGCTGGGACCTGGAGCGGCTCTACAGCCCCGACCCCGACCGGACGGGCACCTCGTACACGCGTGAGGGTGGATTCCTCGCCGACGCGGCGCACTTCGACGCCGACTTCTTCGGGATCTCCCCGCGCGAGGCCATGGCGATGGACCCGCAGCAGCGGCTGCTGCTGGAGACCTCGTGGGAGGCGTTCGAGCGGGCCGGCATCGACGCCGGGACCCTGCGCGGCAGCCGCGCCGGCGTCTTCATCGGAACCAACGGCCAGGACTACCTGTCCCTGGTGGCCCGTGAACAGGACGGTCTGGAAGGCCACGTCGGCACCGGCAACGCGGGAAGCGTCATGTCCGGACGCCTCTCCTACGTGTTCGGCCTCGAAGGTCCGGCGGTCACGGTCGACACCGCCTGCTCCTCGTCGCTCGTCGCCCTGCACTGGGCCGTGCAGGCGCTGCGGCAGGGGGAGTGCACCCTGGCGCTCGCCGGTGGCGTGACGGTCATGTCGACGCCCGAGAACTTCATCGACTTCAGTCGTCAGCGCGGGCTGGCGGCCGATGGTCGGATCAAGGCGTTCGCGGAGGGTGCGGACGGTACGGGTTGGGGTGAGGGTGTCGGCATGCTGCTCGTGGAGCGGCTGTCGGACGCTCGTCGCAACGGGCATCCGGTGTTGGCGGTGGTGCGTGGTTCGGCGATCAATCAGGACGGTGCGAGCAATGGTTTGACGGCGCCGAACGGGCCGTCGCAGCAGCGGGTGATCCGGCAGGCGTTGGCCAGTGCGGGGTTGTCGGCGGCCGAGGTGGACGCGGTGGAGGCGCACGGTACGGGTACCCGTCTGGGGGACCCGATCGAGGCGCAGGCCTTGTTGGCGACGTACGGGCAGGAGCGGGCGGAGGGTCTGCCGTTGCTGCTGGGTTCGGTGAAGTCGAACATCGGGCACACGCAGGCTGCCGCCGGTGTGGCGGGTGTGATCAAGATGGTCATGGCGATGCGGCACGGTGTGCTGCCCCGCACGCTGCACGTGGACGCGCCCACCCCGCACGTCGACTGGACCGCCGGAGACGTCGAGCTGCTGACCGAATCCGTGCGGTGGCCCGAGACCGGGCGTCCGCGCCGGGCCGGCGTTTCCTCGTTCGGCATCAGCGGCACCAACGCCCACACCATCATCGAGCAGGCGCCGGACGCCGAGACTCCCGCGAACGCCCGGCCGCTGCCCACCGTGCAGCCGGCACGCGTCGTTCCGTACCTTCTCTCCGGCAAGACCGACGAAGCCCTCCGGGCACAGGCCGCGGCTCTGGTCGCACACCTGGACGCCGCCAACGAAGGCGGCGACGCGGACGCGGACGCGGCGGACACGACCGCGGCCGACACGACCGCGATCGACGTGGCGTACTCGCTGGCCACGGGCCGCGCACGCCTCGACCACCGCGCCGCCGCCCTCCTGACCGTCGGCGAGGACGCGGACCTGCGGACCGCCCTCGCACACCTCGCCGCCGGCGAGACCTCGCCCCGACTCACCACGGGAACGGCCCACGACGGCAGCACCGCCTTCCTGTTCACGGGCCAGGGCAGCCAGCGGCTCGGGATGGGCCGCGAACTGTACGACGCCTACCCGGTGTTCGCCGACGCGCTGGACGCCGTCTGTGCCCACCTGGACACGCTGACCGAACTCCCGCTGCGGGAAGTCCTGTTCGGTTCGGATGCGGCTCTGTTGGACGAGACGCGGTTCACGCAGCCGGCTTTGTTCGCGGTCGAGGTGGCCTTGTTCCGGCTGCTCGAATCCTGGGGTGTCCGGCCGGACTTCGTGTCGGGGCATTCGATCGGTGAGATCGCTGCCGCGCACGTGGCGGGTGTGCTGTCGTTGGATGACGCGTGCGTGTTGGTGGCGGCGCGTGGTCGGTTGATGCAGGCGCTGCCAGCCGGTGGCGTGATGATCGCCGTTCAGGCTTCGGAGGACGAGGTCCTGCCGCTGTTGACGGACCGGGTGAGCATCGCGGCCGTCAACGGGCCGCAGTCGGTGGTGATCGCGGGTGATGAGGACGCCGCCGTCGCGGTGGTGGAATCGCTCGTCGGCCGCAAGAGCAAGCGGCTGCCCGTGAGCCACGCGTTCCACTCGCCGCGCATGGACGACATGCTGGACGACTTCCGCCAGATCGTGGAAGGGCTGACGTTCGCCGATCCGACCATCCCGGTCGTGTCGAACCTGACCGGCGCCCTCGTCGTCGACGGCGAGATGGGCTCGGCAGACTTCTGGGTGCGGCACGTACGGGACGCGGTCCGCTTCCTGGACGGAGTCCGCGCCCTGGAGGCCGCGGGCGTGACGACGTACGTCGAACTGGGGCCGGACGGTGTGCTGTCCGCCCTCACGCAGGATTGCGTGACGGACGAGGCCGCTGCGGTCGTCGTCCTGCCCGTGCTGCGCAAGGGCCACGCCGAGGCCGAGAGCGTCGTCACCGCCCTCGCCCAGGCCCACGTGCACGGTGTTGACGTCGACTGGTCGGCGTTCTTCGCGGGGACGGGCGCCCGACGCGTCGACCTGCCGACGTACGCCTTCCAGCGACAGCGGTTCTGGCCCAGCGCGACGCTGGTCGCCACCGGCGACGCGGAGGCGATCGGCCTCGGCGACGCCGGACACCCGCTGCTGGGCGCGACGGTCGCGCTCGCCGATTCCGAAGGCGCGATCCTGGCGGGCCGGCTGTCGCTGGACACGCACCCCTGGCTCGCCGACCACACGATCCACGGTGGGGTGCTGCTGCCGGGCACGGCTTTCGTGGAGTTGGCGGTTCGGGCCGGTGACCAGGTCGGCTGCGATGTGGTCGAGGAGCTGACGCTGGAGGCCCCGCTGGTCCTGCCGGAGCACGGCGGCGTCCAGCTCCAGCTCGTGGTCGAGGCGCCGAACGCCTCCGGCAGCCGAGCGTTCGCCGTGTACTCCCGGCTCCAGGACGGACCCACGCAGGAGCTGTGGACGCGTCACGGGTCCGGTGTGCTGGCCGTGGGTGCCGGATCGGAGGCCGCGGCCGGGTTCGAAGAGTTGGCGGTGTGGCCGCCGGTCGACGCCGTCGCGGTGGACGTGAGTGGGTTGTACGAGGAGCTGGCCGCGGCCGGTGTCACCTACGGGCCCCTGTTCCAGGGGCTGAAGGCCGCCTGGCGGCGCGGGAGCGACCTGTTCACGGAGGTCGTGCTCCCGGAGGACGGCCGCCGCGACGCGGCGCGGTTCGGTCTGCATCCGGCGCTGCTCGACGCGGGCCTGCACGCCATCGGCCACGGCGAGTCCGACGCGATCGCGCAGGGGGCGCTGCTGCCGTTCTCGTGGTCCGGTGTTTCGTTGTTCGCGGGGGGTGCTTCGGCGCTGCGGATGCGGTTGACGCCGGTGTCCGCGGAGGACCCGCACACGTTGGCGTTGTTGGTCGCGGACGAGTTCGGGCGGGCGGTGGCGGCGGTGGAGTCGTTGACGTTGCGGCCGGCCTCGGCCGAGCAGGTCAACGCCGCTACCGGTGGCCATGTCGAGTCCCTGTTCCGCGTCGCATGGATGCCCGCGCCGACCGTGGCTGCCCCGACCGGCCTTCGTTGGGCCGTCCTGGGCCGCGATGAGCTCGGCTTGGGCGGCACGGGTGCGCTGGTCACCGTGTACGCCGACGCGGACGCGCTGGGTACGGCGCTGGACGCGGGGGAGCCGGTCCCGGACGCGGTCTTCGTGCTGCCGGGCGTGCAATCGCTCGCCGGGGACACCGTGGGCTCCGTCCACGCGGCGGTGAACGGCGCGCTGGAGTTGGTGCAGGGGTGGCTTGGCGACGATCGGTTCGCGGGTACGCGTCTGGTGTGGGTGACGTCGGGTGCGGTGGTCGTGGGTGCGGGGGAGGGTGTGCGGGATCTGGCGGGTGGCGCGGTGCGCGGTCTGCTGAGGTCGGCGCAGTCGGAGAACCCGGGCCAGGTCGTGATGCTGGACGTGGACGTGGACGTGGACGGGCACGTGGACGCGGCTTCGGCAGTCGGTTTTGCCGCCGCGTTGGCGTCCGGTGAGCCGGAGTTGGCGGTCCGGGATGGCGTGGTCAGCGTGCCGCGCCTGGTGCGCGTGCCGTCCGTGGACGCTGCTTCCGAGGCCCGGATCAGCCTGGGCGACCCGTCGGGCACGGTGCTCATCACGGGTGCCACGGGCAGTTTGGGCCGGTTGTTCGCCCGCCACCTGGTGACCGCGTACGGAGTGCGGCGGCTGCTGCTCACCAGCCGGCGCGGTCCGGAGGCGCAGGGAGCCGAGGAACTGGTCGCCGAACTGGTCGGGTTGGGCGCGCACGTCGACCTCGTCGCCTGCGACATCGCCGACCGGGATGCGCTGGCCGTCGTACTGGCGTCCGTACCGGCCGAGCACCCGCTGTCCGCTGTGGTGCACACCGCGGGAGTCCTGGACGACGGCGTGCTCTCCTCGCTCACCCCTGAGCGAGTGGCCGCTGTTCTGCGTCCGAAGGTCGATGCGGCCTGGAACCTGCACGAACTCACCCGCGCACTCGACCTCTCGGCGTTCGTCCTGTTCTCGGGTGCGGCTGCGGCGTTCGGTGCGGCCGGGCAGGCGAACTACGCGGCGGCCAATGCCTTCTTGGAGGTGCTGGCCGAGCAGCGTCGCGCCGAGGGTCTTGCGGCCACCGCGCTCGCCTGGGGTCTGTGGGCCCCGCAGACGGGCAGTGACAGCGGAATGGCGGCGACCCTCGACGAGGTCGATCTGCGGCGTATCGCACGGGACGGCGTTGCTGCGCTGGCTGCCGACGAGGGGCTTGGGCTCTTCGACCTGGCCATGGGACTCGATGCGGCGGTGTTGGTGCCGATGCATCTGGACGTGTCGGTGTTGCGGGCGCAGGCGGTGTCGTCGGGTTCGGTGCCGGCGTTGTTGCGTGGGTTGGTGCGGGTGCCGGCGCGGCGGATGGTCGAGCGGCGTGCGGGTGGGGCGGCTGATGTCGGGTCCTCGCCGCTGGTGGCTCGGTTGCTCGGGTTGCCGGTCGCGGAGCACGAGGGCGTGTTGCTGGAGCTGGTGTGCGGTCGGGTAGCTGGGGTGCTCGGGCATGCGGGTGCTGAGGCCGTGGATGCCGAGCGGGCGTTCCGGGATCTTGGTTTCGACTCGCTGACGGCTGTGGAACTGCGCAACGTGCTGAAGGCGGAGACCGGCCTGCGGCTCCCGCCGACACTGATCTTCGACTACCCGACGCCACACGCTCTCGCCCGCCACCTGCTGAACGAACTTGCGGTGACCGGCGGTCCCGCTGCACCCGGAGAGCACGGCCCGAGGACGCCGGTGCGGACCTCCGTGGGCGTGGCCGACGACCCGATCGTGATCGTGGGTATGGGGTGCCGGTTCCCGGGTGGTGTGCGGACGCCGGAGGACCTGTGGCAGCTGGTTTCCTCGGGTGGGGACGGGATTACGGGCTTCCCGACCGACCGTGGTTGGAACGTGGAGGGGCTGTATCACCCGGATCCGGATCACGCGGGTACGTCGTACACGCGTGAGGGTGGGTTCCTGCACGATGCGGCGGAGTTCGATCCGGCGTTCTTCGGGATCTCGCCGCGCGAGGCCCTCGCCATGGATCCGCAGCAGCGGTTGCTGTTGGAGACGTCGTGGGAGGCGTTCGAACGGGCGGGGATCGACCCGACGTCGATGCGCGGTACCCGGACCGGCGTGTTCGCCGGCGTCATGTACCACGACTACGTCACCGGGATAGGCATCGGGGACGGCGCCGGCAGCGGAGACGAACTGCCCGAGGGAGTGGAGGGTTACCTCGGCACCGGAAACGCGGGCAGCATCGCCTCCGGCCGTATTGCCTACACCTTCGGGCTTGAGGGGCCGGCGGTGACGGTGGACACGGCGTGCTCGTCGTCGTTGGTGGCTCTGCACTGGGCGATCCAGGCGTTGCGGCAGGGCGAGTGCGACATGGCGCTGGCCGGTGGTGTGGCGATCATGGCGACGCCGGAGACGTTCATCGACTTCAGTCGTCAGCGTGGTCTGGCCTCCGACGGTCGGTGCAAGTCCTTCGCGGACGGTGCGGACGGCACGGGGTGGGCCGAGGGCGCGGGCATGCTGCTCGTGGAGCGGCAGTCGGACGCGGTGCGCAACGGGCATCGGGTGCTGGCGGTGGTGCGGGGTTCGGCGGTCAACCAGGACGGTGCGAGCAATGGTCTGACGGCGCCGAACGGGCCTTCGCAGCAGCGGGTCATTCGTGAGGCGCTGGCCAGTGCCGGGTTGTCGGGCGCGGATGTGGACGCGGTGGAGGCGCACGGTACGGGTACCCGTCTGGGGGACCCGATCGAGGCGCAGGCGTTGTTGGCGACGTACGGGCAGGAGCGCGCCGAGGGTCGGCCGTTGTTCCTGGGTTCGATCAAGTCGAACATCGGGCACACGCAGGCGGCGGCCGGCGTGGCCGGTGTGATCAAGATGATCATGGCGATGCGGCACGGTGTGTTGCCGAAGTCGCTGCACGTGGACGCGCCGTCGTCGCAGATCGACTGGGAAGCGGGCGATGTCAGTCTTCTGACGGAGGCCCTGGACTGGCCGGAGACGGGTCGTCCGCGTCGTGCGGGTGTGTCCTCGTTCGGCATCAGCGGTACCAACGCCCACACCATCATCGAGCAGCCGATGGCCGCGGAAGTGGCCGCGACGACGTCCGGGGGCGAGACCGTACCCCTCCCGTCGGTGCCGTGGGTCCTCTCGGCTAAGGGCACGGAGGCGCTCCAGGCGCAGGCGCGTCAGCTCCAGTCGTACGTCCTGGCCACGCCGGACGCGCGGCCGGCCGATGTGGCGTGGTCGCTGACGACGGGCAGGGCCTCGTTCGAGGACCGCGCGGCCGTCATCGCCACGGACCGTGAGGCACTCCTGGCCGGCCTTGAGGCACTGGCCGAGGGCCGCTCGACGTCGGGGGTCGTGACGGGCTCGCCGGTCGGCGGCAAGGTTGCCTTCCTGTTCACCGGTCAGGGCAGCCAGCGGCTGGGAATGGGGCGCGAACTGTACGACGCCTTCCCGGTGTTCGCGGAGGCACTGGATGCGGTGTTCTCCCGTCTCGACCTCGAAGTACCGCTGCGGAACGTGCTGTTCGGGTCGGATGCGGCGCTGCTGGACGAGACTCGGTTCACTCAACCGGCGTTGTTCGCGGTTGAGGTGGCGTTGTTCCGGCTGGTCGAGTCGTGGGGTGTGCGGCCGGACTTCGTGTCGGGGCATTCGATCGGTGAGATCGCTGCCGCGCATGTGGCGGGTGTGTTGTCGCTGGACGACGCGTGCGCGTTGGTCGCGGCGCGTGGTCGGTTGATGCAGGCGCTGCCGGCCGGTGGCGTGATGATCGCCGTTCAGGCTTCGGAGGACGAGGTCCTGCCGCTGCTGACGGACCGGGTGAGCATCGCCGCCGTGAACGGCCCGCAGTCGGTCGTGATCGCGGGCGATGAGGACGCCGCGGTCGCGGTGGTGGAGTCCCTCGGTAACCGCAAGAGCAAGCGGCTCGCGGTCAGCCACGCGTTCCACTCGCCGCGCATGGACGCCATGTTGGAGGACTTCCGCCGGGTGGTGGAGGGGCTGGCGTTCGCCGCACCGCACATCCCGGTGGTGTCGAACCTGACCGGCACCCTCGTCACCGAGGAACTCGCCACCGCCGAGTTCTGGGTCCGCCACGTCCGCGAAGCCGTGCGCTTCCTCGACGGCATCCGGACCCTGGAAGCGGCGGGCGTGACGACGTACGTCGAACTCGGCCCGGGTGGCGTGCTCTCGGCCATGGCTCAGGAGGGTGTGACAGCCGGTGAAGCCGTTGCCTTCGTTCCCGTTCTCCGCAACGGGCGTCCCGAGCCCGAGACGGTGGTCGCTTCGTTGGCTCAGGCCCACCTGCGGGGCCTGGACGTGGACTGGTCGGCGTTCTTCGCCGGTACGGGCGCCCGCCGGGTGGAGCTGCCGACGTACGCCTTCCAGCGGCAGCGCTTCTGGTTGCAGCTGACGGGCGCGGCGCGCAACGGCGCCGGCCCCGACCTGGACTCCCGATTCTGGGACGCCGTGGAACGCGAGGACATGGAGTCCCTCGCCGACACCCTGAACATGGACGACGAGGGTGCGTGGGGCTCGGTTCTCCCCGCACTGTCGGCCTGGCGCCGCAACCTGCGGACCCGGTCCGAAGTGGACCGCCGGCGCTACCGGGTGACGTGGAAGCCGCTGACGGATGCTGCGGCGGGCGCCGCCGGTGTGCGGCTGTCGGGCACCTGGCTGGTCGTGCTCCCGGGCGGAGCCGTGGATGACACGGCCGTGGTGGAGGCGCTGGCCGGGCGCGGCGCCGAGGTCCGGCGGGTCGAGGTGGATGCGGGGACGGAGCGGGCTGCTCTGGCCGGCCTGCTGTCCGGCGTCGGGTCCGTCGCCGGTGTGGTGTCGCTGCTCGCCCTGGACGAGTCTGCCGGTGTCGTCACGACGTCCGCCCTGGTGCAGGCGTTGGGCGATGCCGGCGTTGAGGCCCCGTTGTGGTGCCTGACGCGGGGTGCGGTGAGTGTGGGCCGTTCCGATGCGCTGGTGTCGGCGGTTCAGGCGCAGGTGTGGGGTCTGGGTCGGGTTGCGGCGTTGGAGGTGCCGGAGCGTTGGGGAGGTCTCGTCGACCTTCCCGAGGTGTGGGACGAGCGGGCGATGGCCCGACTGGCCGGTGTGCTCGCCGATGGTGCCCACGGCGAGGACCAGCTCGCGGTCCGTTCCTCGGGTGTCTTCGGACGTCGCCTGGTGCGTGCGGCAGCCGGGGGTTCGGATTCCTGGACGCCGACCGGAACCGTGCTGGTGACGGGCGGTACGGGCGCGCTGGGTGGTCGGATCGCGCGATGGCTGGCCGAAGCCGGCGCGGCGCGTCTGGTGCTGACCAGCCGCCGGGGCGCGGAGGCGCCCGGGGCGGCCGAGCTGGCCGTCGAACTGTCGGGAACGGGTGTCGAGGTGTCGGTGGTGGCGTGTGACGCCGCCGACCGCGATGCGCTGAGGGCTCTCCTCGCGGCGGAGGCCGACACGCTGACGGCGGTCGTCCACACGGCCGGGATCCTTGATGACGGGGTGCTGGATGCTCTGACCCCGGAGCGGTTCGAGTCAGTGCTGCGGGCCAAGGCGGTCTCCGCCCTCAACCTGCACGAGCTGACGGTCGAGCTCGGCATCGAGCTCTCCGCCTTCGTACTGTTCTCCTCGATGAGCGGCACGGTCGGCGCCGCCGGCCAGGGCAATTACGCTGCTGCGAACGCCTACTTGGACGCGCTTGCCGAGCAGCGGCGTGCGGCCGGTCTGGCCGCGACCTCCCTCGCCTGGGGCCCGTGGGCCGATGGCGGAATGGCAGCCGACGAAGCCCTTGAGGCCCGGATGCGTCGTGAGGGTCTGCCGCCGATGGCGCCGGACACGGCCATGGCCGTCCTGCGGCAGAGCGTGTCGGCGTCCAGCGATGCTGCGGCCCTGCTGGTGGCGGACGTGGACTGGGAACGTTTCGGTCCCGCGTTCACCGTCGTACGCCCGAGCAACCTCTTCGCCGAGCTGCTGGAGACCCGGCCTGCCGGGCCTGCCGCGCGGGCCGAGGACACTGGCGCATCAGTCGGTAGGTTCGCCGGTCTCGGTGCGGCCGAGTTGGAGCGGGAGCTGCTCGCTCTGGTCCGTGCGCAGGTCGCGGTGGTTCTGGGGCACGACGGCTCGGAAGCGGTCGGCGCGGAGCGTGCTTTCAAGGAGCTGGGGTTCGACTCGCTCACCGCTGTCGAGCTGCGCAATCGGCTGGGGGCGGTGACGGGTGTGACCCTGCCCGCGACGCTGATCTTCGATTACCCGACGGCTTCCGCGCTGACCGCCTTCCTGCGGGACGAACTCCTCGGCACGCGGGCGGAGATCGCGGGTCCGGTGGTGGGGGCGGTGACGGCCGTCGATGACGATCCGATCGCGATCGTGGCGATGAGTTGCCGGTTCCCGGGTGGGGTGCGTACGCCGGAGGATCTGTGGCGGTTGTTGTCGAGTGGTGGTGACGCCATCGGCGAGTTCCCGGTGGATCGTGGTTGGGATCTGGAGCGGCTCTACAGTGCGGATCCGGATCAGCAGGGCACGTTCTATGCCCGTGAGGGCGGTTTCCT